>JAOAPJ010000081.1 GCA_025462805.1 Acidobacteriaceae bacterium | reverse complement strand
CTGTGCGAGTTGCGCCCCACATGCCACAGCTGCAGCACGATCAGCCCGCGCCGCTCATGCACCGCCTCGGTCACGGCGCGCCAGCCGGCCACCTGCTCCGCGTTATGAATGCCGGGCGCCGCCGGGTAGCCCTTGCCTTGGAGCGAAATCTGCGTCGCCTCGCTGATGATCAAGCCGCCGTCGGAGGCGCGCTGCCGGTAGTACTCCACGTTCAGCGCCCGCGGCACATCGCCCGGCTGCGCCGAGCGCATCCGCGTCAACGGCGCCATCACCACACGATGCTTCAGCGCCAGCGCGCCCACTTGCAAAGGAGAGAGCAGAAGAGGATACGAACTCATAGTTGGGTAAGATGACCCGGCTCGCACGGAAGGTTCGAACACGCATGCCAACAACACGCGACTACATGGTCGCAACCCGTCTCATCGCCTTCCGAGGCAACTCCGGCCACCGTCTGCGGTATCCTCCCCCCATGCGCCCATGCCGCTCCCTGCTTTGGGCAACCCGCGTGTCCACCCTGCTTGCCACGCTTCTGGTCTCGAGCGTAGCGGGTGCACGCGTGGCTCCCAACACGGCCGGAATCGCCGTCGCGATCGCCGACCACACCAACACGCGTCAGACACACCCCGCCCCAGCCCCGCCTGCGCGGCCCGCGGTCCACGCCCAGGACACCGGCTTCCTCGATCGCGTCGTCGTGCTCAACGGCGTCAGCTACCGCTACGTCGTCTACCTGCCCTGGGAGTACGACCCGAAACGCTCCTGGCCCGTCATCCTCTTCCTCCACGGCTCGGGGGAGCGCGGCTCCGACGGCATGGACGAAACGCAGGTCGGCCTGCCCAACGCCATCCGCGCCCACCCGGAGCGCTGGCCCTTCGTCGTGGTCATGCCCCAGGTCCCCTACACCCACCACCACTGGACCGACCCCGACATGATGCAGATGGCGCTCGCCGCGCTCGATGCCGAGGTCAAGGAGTTCCACGGCGACCCGGAACGCCTCTACCTCACCGGCCTCTCGCTCGGCGGCTACGGCGCCTGGGAGATCGCCAAGGACTATCCCAACCGCTTCGCCGCCATCGTCCCCGTCTCCGGCGGCATCTTCTGGTCCTACGCACCCGAGCGCTGGAAGCAGCAGACCATCCTGCCCGAGCAATACGTGCGTGCCGTCGGCAAGACCCCGGTCTGGATGTTCCACGGCACGCTTGATCCGGTCGTGCCCACCAAGGAATCGGAGATCATGTACACCGCGCTCCAGGCCGCCAGCGGCGACGTCCGCCTCTGGCTCTACGAAGGCTGGCACCACAATGCCTGGGACAAGGCCTACGCCGAGCGCGCCCTGCCGCAGTGGCTGCTCGAGCACCGCCTCTCCGGCATCGCCGCCGAACACGCCGAGGCCCAGCGCCTCACCATCCCGCTCCATCCCGTGCCCGCCAAAGTCGATCCCGATGTCTACGACGACTACGTCGGCGACTACTACGACGGCAGCGTCCGCGAGGTCACCATCCTGGTCGAAGGCGACAAGCTCTTCGCCCGCAACCGCACCAACGACCTCAGCGAGTTATTGCCGGAGAACCCGACCACCTTCTTCTATCCCAGCGGCAGCGCCACCAGACTCATCTTCCAGAAAGACCAAAGCGGCCGCGTCACCGGCATCGTCTACCGCGACGACCGCCACGAAGAACACTGGGAGCGGCGCTGACCCGCGCAGCAATAGATCGACCGAGAAGAGACACGGGTGCCCCATCCTGAGCAAAGTGAAGGGTGGGATTCTGCAGACATCGGATCGCAAGCATTCATTCCGATGTGATCAGGCGGATCGTCTTCGTGCGCGTCATCGATCTGAGGGAGAGCGAGCAGAAGTTCCTCCACTGTTTCGCGGGAGAGGGTGCCTTCGGCGATTGCGAATCCATCCATCTCCACTCCGCTCGCGATCTTCGATTCCGCCGTCATGCGTCCATCCTGGGTAGGTTGCCGTCGCGTCGCAGGATATCTCGGCAGCCGCACCGGATACAGACGCAGAGCGGCGCCCTAAACCTTTGTATTAGAAACTTTTTTCGCATCCCGAGAAAGCTCGTTCGTACCGCAACTCTTCCATCCGCGTGGCGTCCATCACTTGTAGGCGTAGTTATTCCACGCCTTGAATGGAGAACTTCAAATGAATCGTTTTGTGCTTGCGACTCTTGCTATCGCGTCTCTCGCTCTGCCTGCAGCAGCCGATTCCGTCAAGACTGATCACGACAGCCACGTCAACTTGGCACAGATGCACAGCTACTGCTGGGGGCAGGTCAACTCGGCCGATCCTTTCTACGTCAGTCGTATCCGTGACCGTGTCAATCAGGATCTGCAGGCGCACGGCTGGCAGCAGGTCTCCTCTGGCTGCGACGCCACCGTCTTTGCCACCGGCGACGTCCACAATCAGCAGCAGGTCGATACCTATTACAACAATTCCGGCTGGGGACGGCGCTTCGGCGGCTTCGGTGAGGCTACCACCACCACTCGCAATCAGCCCGTCGGCAACCTGGTCGTCGATATCTTCACCACGAATAACAAACAGCTCGCCTGGCGTGGCAGCACAGAGCACGACCTTTCCAATAAGTCGCAGAAGAACGTCGACGCTATGAACAAGGACATCGACAAGATGTTCAAGAACTTCCCACCCAAGGGCGGAAGCAGCAGCACCGGCCTGTAAAGCACCGTCCG
>JAOAPJ010000055.1 GCA_025462805.1 Acidobacteriaceae bacterium | reverse complement strand
GCATCTTTGGTGCTGATGGGTGTAATGGTCGACATCGCTATCAGGCTGCTCCTTGCTTGTTGGTGCTGGCGGTCGGTGGTGCTGGCGGCGGTCACGTCGGCTCCCGCCGAGGCAGTCCCCAGTCTTTCATAAGGCTGGCGACGCCGCCCGCGTGCCGGGCATAGCCCGTCCATTGGCGCAGCAGGGG
Source organism: Acidobacteriaceae bacterium (assembly GCA_025462805.1). The sequence continues at coordinate 5,784 of JAOAPJ010000055.1, read as the reverse complement.
AATGGTGCGTGCCAGACGGCCGGCGGGCAGGGTGTCGCGAAGGCGGAGAAAGCGGGCACGCTCCTGGTGGATTGCGAGCAGCTCGGTGCGCAGCTTCGGGGGGTAGCGGCGCAGATGATCTTCGAGGGCATCCGCCTGCAGGCGTTCTGTGTGGATGCGGGCCCAGTGCGCGGCGGCGTTGCGGCTGGCATGGCGCTGCCAACGCGAGTCCGCACCCACCTGTTGCTGCGCATGGATGCGGTAGTCGATCAGAGGCTCATCGAGAGCGATGAGCTTGCCCTGGAATGAGAGCACAGTGCCGAGCCATGCGTCGTGAACCCACGCGGGCGGGATAGGGAGCGCAGCGGCGAGGGCGGAGCGACGCAGCATCGTGGTCGCGCCCGTGATGAAGCGCTCCCGGCTGAGCAGCGAGTAGTCGCCGCGGATGAAGCGGTCATGCCGCTCTCCGACGAAGCCGAAGCGCTGCCAGAGCGAGCCGGACAGGGGTAGGCTGTGCTCGTCGATGATCAGACCATCGGAAAAGAGCAGAACCGCATCGGGTGTGGACTCGAGCGCAGCCGCTGAACGAGCGAGCCGCTGCGGCTGCCAACGATCGTCCTGATCGCTGAGAGCAATCAAGTCACCGCGGCAGTGGCGCAGGGCGCGTTCGAAGTTGCGGGTGGAGCCGAGCCGGCTCCGGGCGGGGAGGATGCTGACGGGGAAGCCGGCACGTGCTGCAAATGCCTGCGCGAGCGAGGATGTTGCGTCAGTGGAGCCGTCGTCGGCCCATACCAACTCGTCCGGCGGACGGGTCTGCGCGAGGATGCTGGCGAGCTGCTCTTCCAGGTAGCGCGCGCCGTTGTACGTGCAGAGCGCCACGGAGATCGTCGGCAGGTCATTCACCGAGGCGCACGCTGGGAATGCGGAGCGCGATGGCCTGCAGCAGCATCTCCTTCCAGACACTGCGGTTGCTGCACTTCACGAAGAGAAACAAGCAGGTGCGCAGCAGGTGGATGCGGAAGAAGAAGCGCTCGCGCCAGCCGCCGTAGCGTGTGATGAACCGTGTCTGCGCGGTGAGGACGTTGCGATGACGCCAGTGTGGCACGTCATCAACATCGTAGTGGGAGAGCTGCTGCTCGAGTGCGGACCGCATGACGAACAGACGAAAGCCCCTGCGATGCAGCTCCTGAAAGGTCGCGTGGTCCAGATAGTCGAGCCAGAAGTCAGCAGAGAAGCCGCCGATGGCTTGCAATGCGGTGACACGAAGCACGGCACCGGAGTTGTAGGCGGTCATCGGGCGGCCCTGCACGCCCAGGTCATCGGCCCGCACGGGGTGCTCCACGGAGCGGAACTGCATGCGCATGCGGTAGAGAAAATCGGACTCTGGCGAGTAGACGTTTCCTTTCGCAACAAGCCTGGGCACGATAGCGGCAATGGTGGATTGGTGCTGCAGCTCCTGGATTCGCGAGAAGGTCTCTTCGAGATAGGCGGCGGTGAGAGTCGTGTCCTGGTCGAGCAGCATGAGCCACGGTGCGCCTGTGCCAACCGCCTGCGCGAGGGCGTAGTTATAGGCGGGGGCGAGGCCGCCGTTGGCGGCGTTGTGGACGTAGACGGGGGTGAGTGGCAGATCCTCCGGGAGGGTCTGGGGCTCTGGTGAGTTGTCGTAGAGGACGAGAGAGATGGAGGGCCGCCACTGGGGATGATCCGCCAGAATGCGAAACAGGGAAGAGACGGATTCACTGTCGAGGATGCTGCGCCGATAGAGAACTGCGACGGCGACAATTGTCGGCCTTGGGCTCGGTTGTTTCTGCTCAGACGATGGCATCCGCTGTATCGCTCGAAACCTTATAGTAGCGCGCGCACACGAGTCATCGCCCGTTGCCGCTCCTCGTTGGTGAGGCCGGTCTGCCAGGCGAGAACGAGTGTGGCGAGCGCCCAGGTGGCCAGCAGCGCGGGCGATAGCGGCAGGAGCGAGCGGCTGTGCAACCAGGGCAGCACGAGGAGGCTGGGAAGCGCGCAGATGGCGGGCCGCAGGATGCCTTGGAGCAGCAGCCGACGGCGTCCTGGATCGATGATCGGCAGGGTCAGCCGCATGCTGAGCAGAAGGTGGAGGAGGAAGCCGACGCAGGCGCCGATCAGGGTTCCAATGGCCACGCCGAGGGCGCCCATGGAGCGCACGAGAATGAGGCTGAGGATGAGGTTAACGATGGCCTCGACCACGGGCGAGACGGTGGCGAGCCGCTGGGTGCCGGTGGCGACCACCATCAACGCGTACGGATAGCCGAGCTGACGGATGACGTTCGCCAGCACCAGCACGGGCAGAAAGCGTACGGCGCCCGACGCGTACGTAGTGCCGATCCAGATGCGCAGAAGGGGGAAGCCGGCGATGAGCAGAGGCAGTGCGAGGACCATGATCAAGAGCACGCAATAGCGCGTGGTGCGCACCAGCAGGCTGCCCAACTGCCGCGGCGTGCGCTGCGCCTGCACGGAGGAGACGGCGGGCATGAGCGGCCCGAGAGCATTGCCGACGATGAGCAGCATGAAGTTGGTGGCGCTGCTGGCAATGCCGTAGAAGCCGGTGTTGCGGAAGTCATAGCGGCCGACGATCACCGTATCCAACCCACTGATGAAGAGGCTGCCCACGAGCCAGATGGCGAGCACGCTGCAGTAGGCGAGCAGGCGCCGCGCGGTGGGCCGGTCGAAGGAGAACTCCGGCGAGAAGAGGTGCAGCGGGACGTCGACGCGTGCGAATCGTTGCCAGCAGTACCACTGGGCGAGGATGGTGAGCAGATTGAAGCCCGCGATGAGCAGCGCCATCTGTGCGAGTGTTCCGTGCAGAAGCAGGAGCAGGATGATGCCGAGCGCCGGAACGATGCGTCCGGCGCTGTTGAGGGCGGCCGGGATGGCGTATCGCTGGAGGCCGACGAAGATGCCCTGTACCACGGTGAAGGGGAGCATGAGGGCAGTGCTCCACCCGATGGCCAGTATGCCGATGCGCATGGGACCGACGATGGCCGGGGGGACCTCGCGAAAGAGGTAGGGGATTTCGGCGGCGATGAAGCCGAGCACGAGGATACCGAGCGCGCCGAGGATAGAGAGGATGCTGAAGGCGGTGCTGGCGACGCGGCCGCTTGCGGCGGTGTCGCCGATGGCGTGGTACTCGGCAATGAACTTGCCGATGGCAGTCTGAAGGCCGATCTCGAGATAACTAACGTAAGCGCTGATCTGCAGGATCAGGACCCAGGCGCTGTACTCCGTCTGCGCCATGTGGTGGACGAGGAAGGGAGGAACGACGAGTGAGACGCTGAAGGAGAGCAGCATCTGCAGCAGGTTGGCTGCGGAGCCCTGCAACACCTTCTTCTTTGTGGAACTAAGCATGGACGGCGGTTGAGGTCTGGACTACGGTATCAGAGTCGTCAGACCTTACTGGCGCGCTCCACCTCGCGCACGCCGGGAAGTGTGCGCAATCCAGTGACGATTCGTTCCAGGTGGGTCACGTCGTCGGCTTCGACGATGAACTCGACGATGGCCTCGCCGTCCTTGCCGGCGCGGGAATCGACGCTGCGGATGTTGGTGCCGTCGTCGCTGATGATGGCGGTCAGGTTCTTGAGCATTCCGGCGCGGTCATCGCAGTAGACCACCACCCTGACGGGATAGGTCTGGCGCCGGCTGCTATCGTTTGCGGAGTCCTTGGACCATTCGACGGAGATGCGGCGGTCCGCCTCGTAGAGCAGGTTCTGCACGTTGGAACATCGGCGGGCGTGGACGGCGACGCCGCGGCCGCGAGTGACGTAGCCGATGATCTCTTCGCCGCGGATGGGATTGCAACATCGCGCGCGATAGACCAGCAGATCGTTCTGGCCCTCCACCTCGAGCGCCTCGGTGCGCGGGTTCAGGTGCAGCTTGCGCACAGTCTCGCCCGGGCCTTTGCCATCGGCGGTTTCGGTGTCCGGAGCGGTGGGCGCGATGAGACTCGGCTCCAGCTTGTGCAGCACCTGACGCGAGGAGTACTTGCCAAAGCCGATACCGGCCAGCAGATCCTTCTCACCACCGACGCCGTAGTCGTTGGCGACGCGGGTGTAGTCGGCTTCGGCGAAGCGGGTGAGCGAGACTTTGTACTTGCGGGCCTCGCGGTCGATCAGCTTGCGGCCGATATCGATGGCGCGCTCGCGCTGGTGCTCGTTGAGCCAGTGCTTGATCTTGTTGCGGGCGCGGGAGCTTTTGACGAAGGTGAGCCAGTCGCGGCTGGGCGTGTGGCCGTTCTGGGTGAGGATCTCGACGATGTCGCCGTTGCGCAGACGAGTGCGCAAGGGGACCATGCGGCCGTTGACACGGGCGCCGACGCAGGCCTGGCCCACCTCGGTGTGGACGGAGTAGGCGAAGTCCACCGGGCTCGCGTCCTTGGGCAGGACGACGACCTTGCCTTTGGGCGTGAAGGTGTAGACCTCCTCGGGGTAGAGGTCGATCTTCAGCGTGGAGAGGAACTCGTTGGGGTCGGACATCTCCCGCTGCCACTCGACGAGTGAGCGGACCCAGGCGAGACGCTGTTCGTCCTTGCTGCTGATGGGGTCGCCGTTGGCCTTGTACTTCCAGTGCGCGGCGATGCCTTCCTCGGCGACGCGGTGCATCTCTTCAGTACGGATCTGCACTTCGAACTGGTGGCCGCTGTTGCCCATCACGGTGGTGTGCAGGGACTGGTAGAGGTTGGGCCGCGGCATGGCGATGAAGTCCTTGATGCGCCCGGGCACCGGCCGCCAGATGGAATGGATCAGGCCGAAGACGGCGTAGCAGTCCTGCACGCTGCTGGTGATGACGCGGACGGCGAGCAGGTCATAGACCTGGTCGACCGAACTGCGCTGCTTCTGCAGCTTCTGGTAGATGCTGTAGAGACGCTTGATGCGCCACTCGACGCGGGCCTGGATCTTGTGCTCGGTCAGCTTCTCCTGCAGCATGCGCTCGACTTCGGCGAGGAAGTCTTCGCCTTCCTTGCGGCGCTCGTCGATCGCGGTCTGGACCTTTTCGTAACTGACGCCGTCGACATAACGGAAGGCGAGGTCTTCGAGTTCGCCGCGCACCTTGCCCATGCCGAGACGATGGGCGAGCGGCGCGTAGATGTCCAGGGTCTCTTGCGCGATGGACTGCTGGCGCTCCACGCGCAGGTGCTGGAGGGTGCGCATGTTGTGGAGGCGGTCGGCCAGCTTGATGAGGACGACGCGCACGTCGCTGACCATGGCGAGCAGCATCTTGCGGACGTTCTCGGCCTGGCGGTCTTCGCTGTTCGCGAACTGGATCTTGTCGATCTTGGTGACGCCTTCGACGATGTGGGCCACCTGCTCGCCGAAGAGGCGGGTGATGTCATCGGAGGTGACGGGTGTGTCTTCGACCGCATCGTGCAGCAGACCGGCGGCGATGGCGGTCGAGTCAAGCTTCATCTCGGCCAGCACGTGGGCTACTTCGAGCGGATGCAGGACATAGGGTTCGCCGGAGGCACGTACCTGTCCCTGGTGGTGCTCGAGGGAGAACTCCCAGGCGCGGCGGATGATGTCGACGTCGTCGTTGGGGCGATGGGCGCGTACAGTGTCGATCAGCGCACGGAAGCGCGCATCCACGAGCGCTCGCGTATCGGATGGCCCGGAGTCTAGCGGGCGCGTCTCTGGATGGCGCGCGTCTGGGTGGCCCTTCTCTGGAGGGCGCACCTTCGATCCGACCGCGCCCGATGCGTTAGCCCCGGGCGGCGTTGTACGGGCGGTCGCCATGCCTGATTATAGGCTGATGCTGTTTTCTAATCAGGAAAGCTTCGGCGGG
>JAOAPJ010000025.1 GCA_025462805.1 Acidobacteriaceae bacterium | reverse complement strand
TAGCGGCGGATGAGCTCGCCCAGAGCATCGGCGAGCACCTCATCCATATCGACCGCGATCCGTTTCCCGCGGCCTGTGCCGATCCCCTTCATGCGGTCTGTGCGCCGCTCGAGCCCGTCCGGCCGGTTTCGATCTGCGGCTCACGGCGATTGTCCACGTAGAGGAGGCGGCCGCAGCTCTCGCACTTCAGCCGCTGCCCATCGCGGAGCTGGTTCCAGAGCTGCGGACGAAGCCCCATCTGGCAGCCGGTGCAGCGCTGGTCGCGTGCCCGTGCGAGGGCGGTGCCGCGTGCCGCAGCGACGCGGTCATACTCGGCCAGCAGCGCCTCATCGAGCTGCGGACGCAGCGCGGCGCGCTCCGCAGTCCACTTCGCCAGATCCGCCTGCTGCAGCTCGGTGCTGCGGGCCCCGGCGGCACGCTCTTGCTCAAGCCGCTCTGCCTTCGCCGCATGCTGCTCGCGAGCGCCCGCCAAGCCAAGCGCGATCTGGTCGGAGCGCTCCATGCTCTCCAGCTCCGCGTCTTCAGTACGCGAGATCTCGTGCTCGGCGAAGGTGATCTGGTGTTCGAGCGCGGTAGCCTGCGCCTGATTCTGCACGATGTTCAGTTGCTGGCGCGATTTGGTGATCTTCGCCTGCTGGTCTTTCAGGTCGCTCTCCGCGCGCCGGCGCAGCGCCTCTTCATCGCGCTGCCGCTGCTCCAGCTCCGCCACCACGCGCGCCTGCGCCGCCAGCTCGCTCTCCAGTTCACGGATGCGGCGCGGCGTCGCTTCGAGAGAAGCCCGCAACTGACGGATCTCTCCATCGAGCTGCTGCAGACGAATCAGATTTTCGAGCGCTGGATCCATAACCATAGAAGAGTGCCGGTCAGCAGCGGCGGGCAATGGCTGGAGTTTAAATCATCTTCTCGGTGTGATCCCACGAACAGCGCGATTGGCCGGTGTCCTGCGCCCACCCCGAGCGCGCTGCCGGCTCCTGTACACTGATCCGTTCCCCAGACCAGTCGTGTATCTCTCTTCCGGAGCCGTGGTTTTCGTGCCCTCCTGCCTTGCTTCGCGCCTACTTTCCCTTTTGCCCCTGCTCCTCGCGACGACTTTCGCAGTGACGGCCCAATCGAAGCAGCCGCTCACGGTCTCCGCCATCTTCCACGACCCTAGCTTGACCGCCCATGAGCCACAAGGGCTGGCGTGGGCGCCAGATGGCACACGTTTGACCTATCTCAGCCTGGACGGCGACCTGATGGCCGCCGACAGCCAGGGCACAGCTTCCGTGCTGGTCCCGAAGGAGAAGCTGGGCAGCATGCACAGCAGCGACACCACGGAGAAAGACAAGGACCACCGCAGCCGCTATGGGATGGCCAGCTATGTGTGGGCGCCGGACTCCAAGCACATCCTGTTCGACGCGAACGGCGCCCTGTTCCTCTACGCCCTGAAGGATGGCATCGGTGTCTCGGTCGCGCAGAGCACGGCCAGCGGGGACGATCCCAAGTTCGCGCCGGACGGCAGCGCCGTAAGCTACATCCACGATCACGATTTGTATCTGCGGCGGTTACCCTATACGCAGTCGGCGGTGCGGCTGACCAACGGGCATGATCCAGGAGTGTCGAATGGAGAGGTGGACTGGCTCTATCTCGAAGAGCTGGACGTGCGCAGCAACTACTTCTGGTCGCCGGACGCGAAGAGCATCGCCTATCTGCAGATGAACGAGGGAGCGGTGCCGCAGTACCCCATCACCGACTGGATTCCGACGCATGCCGCAGTGGAGATGCAGCGCTACCCGGAGCCCGGCGATCCGAACCCCGCAGTGCGGGTCGGCGTTGTCAATGCAGGCTCGGGCCACAACGTCTGGATGAAGGTGCCGCTCGACTCCGGCAACGACTACATCCCGCGCTTCGGATGGATCGATCACAAGACACTCTGGATCGAGACGCTCACCCGCGACCACAAGCATCGCCGCATCTACTTCGCAGACGCCGCCACGGGCACCACTCGCATGGCGCTCGAGGAGTCCGACGACAAGTACCTCGACATGGACTACGATGTCACCTTCAACGGCTCCAACCTCCTGTGGACGAGCTGGCGTGACGGCCACCGGCAGATCTACCTTTACCGGTTCAACGAGGCCGACCCGATGGGCGGCGGCGACGCGCGGCTGGTGCGCCAGCTTACGAAGGGCAGCGGTGAGGTCTTCGGCATCCAGACGTTCGATCGGCTCGAGCAGCTTGTCTACTACGTCTCGAACGAAGGCGATCCGCGGGAGCAGCAGATCTGGTCGGTCAAGCTCGACGGGTCCGGGAATAAGCAACTGACACGGGCACATGGCATGCACAAGCCGGAGTTCTCCCCGAATGCCCGGCTGTACGCCGATGTCTTCTCGAATGTCGAGACCCCGCCCGCAGTGGCCATGTGCCGCGTCACAGGCGGCGAGTGCACGACCTTCTGGCATACCCGGCTGAACCCGCAATACAGCCTGCGCCCTGCCCGCGAGTTGACCCTGAAAGCCAGTGATGGCACGCCCCTTTACGCGCGCCTGATGCTGCCGCCGGGCAGGGAGGCGGCAGGCAGCGTGCCTCTGATCAACAACCCCTATGGCGGTCCCTCCGCGCAGATCGTCGAGAACAAGTGGGAGGGCCGCACCAGTCTCTTCGATCAAGTGCTCACTGATCACGGCTTCGCCGTGCTGCACGTCGACAATCGCGGCATGGGTGGGCGCGGCCGGGACTTTGCCCAGAAAGCCTTTCACAACTTCGGCCCGGTGCAGCTGGAAGACCAGCTCAGCGCCATGGACCAGGTGCTGGCGCAGTTCCCGCAGCTCGATGCCAAGCGGCAGGGCTGGTGGGGCTGGAGCTGGGGCGGCACCTTCACTCTCTACGCCATGACGCACTCCGACCGCTTCAAGGCGGGCGTCGCCGTGGCTCCAGTGACAGACTGGCGCAACTACGACTCCGCCTACACCGAACGGTACATGAGCCTGCCGGCACAGAACAGCGACGAGTATCGCGACTTCTCGGTGGTGAACACGGCGGACAGGCTCAACGGGCGCCTGCTGTTGGTGCATGGCACCGGAGATGACAACGTACACGTGGAGAACACCGTGCAGTTCATCCAGAAGCTGATCGATGCGCAGAGGCCCTACGATCTGCAGCTCTATCCGCGCAAGACGCATTCCATTGACGGACCCGACGCACGCACCCATCTGTACACGCGCATCCTGGCCCAGTTCGAGGCCTACCTGGGTGAGCCCGCATCGAGCGCGAGCGGGGCGGCAGCAGCACGATGACCCACCCCGCAGAGAGCGCGAGCACGCGCAACCTGGTCCGCGCGCGCACCACCCTGGGCGACTTCGAGATCACCGTCCTGACCGATGGCACCTACTTGCTCGATGGCGGGGCGATGTTCGGGGTGGTGCCCAAGCCGCTTTGGGAGAAGCGAGCGCCCGCCGATGCGCAGAACCGTATCCTGCTCGGCACCAACACGGTTGTCGTCCGCACCGGAAAGAAGACCGTCGCCATCGAGACCGGGATCGGCAACAAGCTGCCGGAGAAGCTGCGCGACATCTACGGCGCCAAAGGCCTGCTGCCCCAGAGCTTCGAGCAGGGCGGCATCCGGCTCGAAGAGATCGACGTGGTGATCAACTCGCATCTCCACTTCGACCACTGCGGATGGAACACGACGAGGCTGCACGACGGCCGTACCGTGCCGACCTTTCCCAATGCCCACTATTTCGCTCATGCGGGTGAGGTGGAGCATGGACACCAGCAGCTCGAGCGCGACGCTGTCAGCTACATCGGCGCGAACTACGATCCCCTGATCGAGCATGGCCAGATGACCTTGCTCTCTCCGAAGCCTGGCGAGGTACAGCAGGTCCTGCCCGGCATCTCGGTCGAGCTCTTTCCTGGACACACCCACCAGCTCATGGCCATCCATATCGAGTCCGGCGGGCAGCACGCCTGCTATGTCAGCGATCTGCTGCCGACCAGCGCGCATCTGGACGTTACCTGGGTAATGGGCTACGACCTGGACCCGCTGCGCTGCATCGAGGAGCGGAAGCGCTTCTACAGCCGGGCCATTCCGGAGCAGTGGCTGGTGCTGTTCACCCACGACCACCACACCCCGATGGGCCATATCCGCTGGAATGATAAGGGGAAACCCGCATTTCAGCCGTTCGAGGGGTGAAGCCCGGACCAACCCGACGCGGCCGACCGGGTTGCGCGCTGCTGCCACAGAGTGCCAGCCCAATCTCCCGTTAGACTGCCCCAGCGGGGGTCGCGACATCTCAACAAGACAGCGCTCGCCAGGGAACCCGGCTTCGTCCGGGTACACTGTTGACGGTAGTTCCCTGGGTTCTCGGCAGCATGAGACCGCGTCGCCTTCTCGAGGTTGCCTGATCGATTTGCGAACGACGATGACCCCATCCCCGCCAGTAGATGCGAAGGCCCCGGTAGACCCGGTGGATGCACTGCGGCTGCTGGTCGCCGACTTGCAGGCGATCGCCGATCGTCTTGGCCTGGCCGGACACGATCAACACGGAAATCCGGAACAGAAGCCGGCCGAAGCCCACCTGGCCCAGACCCTGAAGGCAGCGCGGGAGCGCGTCGCAGGGCCGCGCGCCATTGTCATGCTGCTGGGCGAACACGCATTGCTGAAGCGCCGCTTCCTGGAGCGGCTGCTCGGCCCCGTACCGCATCTGCCCGATTCCCTCGCGGAGTCGGCGGGGGTGCCGGTTCGCCTGGAGTACGGGCCAGCCCCGGAGCACGTCGCTCCCACCGGAGAGCCACCCATCCCGGTGTTTCGTCTGCCCGCCTGGACGCTGGAGCGCGGCCTGGCAGTGATCGATACGCCGGCCATCGAGACTCCCGCCATCGAGGAGACACCCGCCATTGAGGAGTCGGCTGCCGAGACGGGGGCCGTCAGTTTGTTGCAGTGCGCAGAGCAGGCGAACGCGTGGATTTTTGTTCTGGCGGCCGATCACGCGGTTGGCAAGGCGGCTCAGACGCTGCTGCGTCAACTGCCGGAACAGGCCGCCGGGCTGGAGTTCGTTGTCGAAGGTGCGGAAGCCCTGAGCGCGGCTGCGCGGGCAACCGCGCGCGAGCAGTTGCTGCAGACGCTGCGGGAGAACTGCGGCATCGCCGAGCCGCGCCTCACCCTGATCGCCTCGGCGGCGACCGAGGGCGATGAGGGCAGCTACTGGCATGGCCGGTTCGCCACCTTCCACTCCGTCATGATGCTGCGCGGGCGCGAGCGCGGGCTGCGTACGACCCGCAGCCTGATCGCGACAGCATTGAACGAGGTTGCCGGGGAGATTGAGCAGGAGCTGAAGAACAGTGCTGCGGGACTGCGGCATGCCCGGTTACGGCTGGGCCTCAAAGATCTGGAAGGGCTGCGCAGCCGCTTCCGTGAACTGGGGCGGCTGGACGGCGATCCGGCAGGCCAGGCGGCTGCGAACACCACTTCCGCTGGCAGAACGACAGAGGCTTCCCCACCCGAACCGCCGTCCATCGCAACAGAAAGCGTGAGCCAGAGCGAGCCGCCTCTACCCCCGCGGAGGAGCCCGCAAGACCCTACAGAGGAGGAGTGGCTCTCCGAGCAGGAAGCGCGAGAGCTGCTGGCTCAGGCGAAGCGTGCGCCTCGAGGCCTGCGGGCGAGGCTTGCCAGGCTCCTCCCCTTCTCTCGGCCCCACTGGGCTCAGAGGGGAACCGCCGCGGCCGCTCCGCTCAGTCCAGTTGCGAAGGGGAGCAGCCGGCCCTGGCGCCTGCTGGGCGGTGTGTGGGCGTTGGCCTTCCTGGTCATTCTGCTCTGGATCATGTGGCCGCGCCTGGTCGCGGAGCACGAATCCGCCGCCGAGTGGGACCTGCGCCAGCAGATCGCGTCACCGGCAGCCAAACCGGCGCCGGCCGCTCCGCAACCAGCAGAGCCGTCGCTGGTAGTTCCGGCGACTCATGCCGAGACCGAACACGCGGGGGTAAGCGACACCGTCCCCACACCGTTGCTGAACCGTACGAACAGGGCCATTCGCACACCGCTGGTGAAGCCGCTGCCGCAAGGACTGCGGGCCGGAACCCTACCAGCGCGACGTCACCATAGCTTCCTCGGCATCAGCCGGTTGTGGGGGTGGGTGCGGCATCCGCACAGCAACTCGCACCCGAGCACCGCCGACTCCGCCGCGACCAACCGATAGGGCTGATGGCTATGCCGCCCCGAGCAGCGCGGCGACCTTCTGGCCATCCGGAGAGCCCAGCCCGGTGCACGGATCCCAGCCCGGCCCGGCGTTAAAACTGCCGTTCGAGCCAGAAGTCACGTCGTAGAAGCTGGCCTCGCCGCCGGAATAGAGCGTCGGGTTGAGAAAGCCGGCTTTGCGCCCAGACTGCTGGTTCACCAGCGCTATCAACGCCGCCCACAGGGGAGCGACGGCGCTGGTGCCCCCCACCACCATCTGCTGGCCATCCACCAGGATTCGGTAGCCGGTCGCCGGAGCCGCATCGCCGGATACGTCCGGCACGCCGCGGCCGCCTTGTCCGTTCGGGGGCGATGGCACGTTCACGCTGGACTGCCAGGAGGGTAAGCCGAAGAAGCTGGAGACGCCGCCGCCGGTGGCTCCTCCGCCCTGCGGCTGGTCGTTCCACACCGTCTCGGTTGAGCGGGCACCGTTCGATACGGTCAGGTTGGTTCCGCCGCAGGCCAGCAGGTGCGGGCTGGAGGCGGGAAAGTCGACGTGGTTTGCGCCGTCGCCGACGCCGTCGCTCGAACCGGAGTCTCCCGACGCGGCCATGACGGTGACGCCGAGTGCTGCGGCCGTCTGGATCGTGCTATCGAAGCTGGTAATGGAGGCTTGATCCCAGTTGGACTCGGGGCCGCCCCAGGAGATGGAGATCACCGAGGGCTGGTTGGTGGTGTCGTGAATCGCGGCGGAGATCGCATCCTGAAAGCCCTGGTTCGTGTTGGGTGCGAAGTAGACCGCGATGCGAGTGCCGTTGGCGATCGCTCCCGCGACCTGGATGTCCAGCGCCACCTCTCCATCCGCCCCGTTGGGATCGCCGGGAGAGTTCGTTCCCCCATCGACAGACACCGCAACTACCGTGGGAGGCGTGAGGCCAAGCTGGCTGAAGTAGGTCTGAATGTCCGAGTCCTGATAGCCGCCGCCGAGCTCGATCAGGGCGATGCACTGTCCCTGCCCGGTGGCGCTCGGGTAGTCGTACGCTCGCGCCACCTGGGGCGGGGTGAAGCTGCTGGTGGCGGCGCGCGGGCTGGCGGCGGAGAGCTGCCGAATGTGCGGAGTGGCGATGGGCCGGGTGTCCAAGCCGAGCACGGTCTCAATCACGGCGGACTCCGGCTCGGGCACGGACAACGGGCCGGTGAACGCGTGGAAGCGCCGACCGGCGGCGCGTGCGGCGGTGTGCTCATAATCCTGGAGCTGCACGCCGAAGGTCTGCTCGAGTTGCTGCACGGTGCCGCGCAGCCAAACGCGACGGGCGGCGCGGTCTTCATTCACCAAGGTCAGGCCATGCCGCGCAGCAAGGGCGCGGATCTGATCGATTGCCTGCTGCGGAGCGCCGTAGGTGTTCGTGTACTCGTCGCGGCTGAGCTGCCGGCCCCCGAGCGCAGACACATCGAGCGGCCGCGCACGCTTCAATTTGACGGTGACGGTGACCTGCTGGTCTGGCGCGGTCTTGCCGATGGGCCGGCTGTCGCGGGGTTCGGGATGGCTGCTGGCAGGAAGCGGGACAAGGCGTGGACGTGGCGGACGGTCGGGGGACATGCGGCTCCTTCAGTCATTCAGGTTGCGGATTGACGGATATCACCTACCAGAGATGCCGGATGCCGGCTCCGAGTGACCCG
>JAOAPJ010000012.1 GCA_025462805.1 Acidobacteriaceae bacterium | reverse complement strand
ACATCCTGCCGGAGGACGCAGCCGCACGGCTGCGCGCCGTACCGCCGGTGCACTACCTGGGAGGCCGGTAAGTCATGACCGGGCCCAGCAGCGCCGCAGCCGACCTGAAGCTGAAGTCCGCCCCCATTGGGAACGCGCGCACGCTGGAAAACGCTCACCTCCGCGTGGTCATCGATCCCTCGCGCGGCGGCAAGTGCCTCTCCCTGCGCAGCACGCGTACCGGAGGCGAGTGGCTGCTGCCGCCCCTCCGCCCCTACGCAGCCGCGAACAACGCTGCCGGCTTTGAAGACTGGGACGGTGGCGGCTTTGATGAGTGCCTGCCCACCGTCTCCGCCACCGCCACCGCGCCCGATCACGGCGAGCTGTGGCGCCACTCCTGGCAGGAGCTGCCGGGAGCGACTGCCAGCGAGATCGCTCTACGCACCACGGCCGGTGACGGCGCCCTCCTCTTCGAGCGCCGCGCACATCTCGAAGGCGCCTGCCTCATCCTTCGCTATGAAGTTGTCAATCAGAGCCATGTGCCGCAGAGCCTGCTCTACTGTGCGCATCCCTTGCTGCGCGTCGAAGAAGGCGACCGCATCTCGATGCCCGCCGAGGTCACAAGCGTGCGTGTGGAGAGCTCCGCAACCCATCGGCTGGGGCAGCCCGGCGACATTCTTCCCTGGCCCGGTACTCTCGACACAGTCGGCCCGCCCGATGGCTCGCAGGCAGACAAGCTCTTCGCCGGTCCGCTCCGCACGGGATGGTGCGCGCTCTTCCGCCCATCCTTCGGCGAAGGCGTAGAACTGACCTTCTCGGCCGATACGCTGCCCTATCTCGGCCTGTGGATCTGCCGCGCCGCGTGGCCGGAGGTGGCGCCCAACAAGCAGTACGCAGTCGCCTTGGAGCCGGCCAGCGCTCCGCATGACAGTCTGGCCGACGCGCAGCAGGATGGCACCGCGTGGCGCCTCCTGCCCGGCGAGCGGCGCCAGTGGACACTCACCTTCCGCCTGATTCGTACCAGTGAACAGCAGGATCGCCAGCCCAGAGCCGCCGAACAAGATACAGCACGGGAGAGCGCATGATCGCCATTGAGCCGCTGCTGCGTCAGCATGCGGAACGCTTCGGAGCCGCGCAACGCGTCTTCCAGGCGCCGGGCCGCGTCAACCTCATCGGCGAGCACACCGACTACACCGGCGGCCTGGTCATGCCCGCGGCCATCGACTTCAACACCGTCGCCGCCGTCTCGCCAGCGACAGGCAGCAAGAGCGCCATCTACTCCGTCAACTTCAAGCGCGAGTTCCAGTTCGACTCCGCCGCCATTCCCGACAAGCCCAAGCACGACTGGACCGACTACCCGCTCGGCGTGCTCTGGAGCCTCCGCCAGGCCGGCATCACCGCACCGCAGTTCTCGATGACGCTCGAAGGCGATGTGCCCCTCGGAGCCGGTCTCAGCTCATCGGCCTCCATTGAGGTCGCGGTTGCCTTCGCCGTGCTCGCGCTCGCCGGCGCCACCATGTCGCGCACCGACATCGCGCTCGCCTGCAAGCGTGCCGAAAACGGCTTTGTGGGCGCGCAGAGCGGCATCATGGACCAGTACATCGCCTGCTGCGGCGTCAAGGACCACGCCCTGATGATCGATACGCGCGACCTGAGCTCGCGTGCCGTGCCGCTGCCCAAAGACGTGCGGCTGGTCATCTGCAACTCCATGGTCAAGCACTCCCACGCTGGCGGCGAATACAACCAGCGCCGCAAAGAGGTCGACCAGGGCACTCAGGCAATCCGCGAGGTGAACCCTGCCATTCGCGAGCTGCGCGACGCCACCATGGCTGATCTCGAAGCAGCGCGATCGAAGATGTCCGACGACGCCTATCGCCGCTGCCGCCACATCATCACGGAGAATGCGCGCGTCCAGGAGGCGGTCACCGCCCTCGCCGCCGGCAACATGCAGCGCATGGGCCAGTTAATGCTCGAAGCGCACGCCAGCTATCGCGTCGACTTCCAGGCCAGTTGCCGCGAAGCGGATCTGCTGGTCGAGCTCGCCATGCAGCAGCCCGGCATCATCGGCGCACGGCTCACCGGCGGCGGCTTCGGCGGCTGCACCGTCAACCTTGTCGAAGCCGCGCACGCCGAGCCGTTCCGCAAAGCCATCCACGACGCCTACCTCCAGCGCTCCGGCATCGACGCCGACATCTATCTCTGCCAGGCCGCGGCCGGCGCGTCGGAGATACCAATGATGTAGGTCCCACCTTGCGCAAACGTAGCCGATCGACTCCGCCCAGCTAGGTATCGAAATCGACCTCCCGCTGCAAGAAGCACCCCACTCGTCACGCGGCCTCAATGCGGGTAAGTGGAGCAGGTATGGTGCACTTCAAAGTTCAGATCTTGGCCGCGCTGATGAACTTCTCCGGTGCATCGTCGAAGCTCTCCTTGTGCGCCTGCATGCAGAAGTAGTAGCTCTTGCCCTTGTAGGCCGACGAGATGCTCGCGTCCCCATCCATCCCGCATACCGGACACAGCGGGTGCCCATCGGCGGCCACCAGAGTCAATGGCTTGGCATAGATCTCGTTCGAATTCGGATCCGTCCACCCTTTTCCCCTGGTATTCCAGGGTGTACGCCGTCTGCTCAGCTGTGTGGCGGCCAAAATAGCGTTCGACGACCCGTATCGCAAGATCGATCCCTGAAGAGAGTCCACCCGCGGTAGCCAGATTGCCCTCCTCCACAAATCTCGCTCCACGCTTCAGATGGATGTCCGGATAGTCCTTCTCGAAGTCCGCGAAGGCCCCGTGAAACGTAGTAGCGGATTTTCCTGACAACAGGCCGGTCTTCGCGAGCACGAAGGCTCCCGTACACACCGACATCGTCACGTCCGTGGTCTTGGTCGCCTTCCGAATCCACGCCAGCATCGCTTCCGTCGTTCCTCCCTGGGCCGGAATGACGATGACCTTAGGCGGCGGAGCACTTTGAAACGTGTAATTCGGCATGATCTTCATTCCGCCCGATGCGACGATCGGGTTCAGCGTCTCCGCCACGGTGTAGGTGTGGAAGGGCATAGGCTCACTCCCTGACATGTGGACGTTGTTGAACACCTCCCACGGACCCGCGAAGTCGATCACCACAGCGTCTTGTGAGAGAACGAAGGCAACGGGGATACCCCCATGAGCCGGCGGCGACAGCGGAT
>JAOAPJ010000195.1 GCA_025462805.1 Acidobacteriaceae bacterium | reverse complement strand
GGCGGTGGTAGTGAAGGCAATCACGCGTGCCCCGGCGTTCTTGCCCGAGGCGATGCCGGCGAGGGCGTCTTCGACCACCATGCATTGCTCCGGCGCGAAGCCCAGGCCGAGGGCGCCTCTCAGGTAGGGCTCGGGGTGCGGCTTGCCGTGGGTGATGTCGTTCGCGGTGATGAAGAGGCGTGGGATGGGCAGACCGGCGGCGCGGATGCGCACCTCGGCGAGCGAGCGCGTGCATGAGGTGACTATGGCCCAGCGGTCGCGCGGCAGCGCGGCGAGCAGGTCGACAACGCCGGGGAGCGGCACGATGTCGCCGACGTCGTCGATCTCTGCCTGCTCGATGATGCGATTTTCGGCTTCGTGGTCGGCCTCGGGCAGCAGGGCGCGCAGGGTGGCGATGCTGGGGCGGCCGTGGGCAAAGCGCAGCACCTCGTGCACGTTGAAGCCGCGAGCCTCGGCCCAGCGCGACCAGACACGCTCCACCGCCGGGATGGAGTTGATGAGCACGCCGTCCATATCGAAGAGCAGCGCCTGAGCTGAGACTGTCGTCATTGTGTCCATGCTATCTACTGCGCGGGAAAGAGGAAGCGCAGGAAGGGATCGACGCGCTTCGCCCAGGCGGCTTCCTCGTGCTTTGCCTCGGGGACGCGCGTGTAGGTGAGATCGATGCCGTGGCGCCAGCCGCGCCGCTCGAGCAGGCGGGCCAGCTCATCGCATTTGGCCACCATGCCGGGGCCTTCGGCGAGCCCCATGTCGAGCCAGATGCGGGGACGTGGGTCTGGCCGACTGCGGCGGACGAACTGCAGCATGCCGCCCTTGGCCCACCATACCGACGGGGACAAGACAGCGAGGCGGCCAAAGATCTCCGGATGGGAGAGGCCGAGATAGAGCGAGACCAGGCCCCCCAATGACGAGCCGCCGATGCCGGTGTAGCTGGGGCCGTCGAGAGTGCGGTAGTGCCGATCGATCCACGGCTTCAGCTCCTCGATAAGGAGACGCGCGTATTGGGAGGCGGTGCCGCCGCCCAGCTTGGGATCGCGCATGGGCGTGTACTCCTCCAGCCGATCGACCCCGGTGTTGTAGATGCCGACGATGATTAGCGGCTGGATCGCGTCTTCCCGGATGAGCCGGTCGCTGGTGGTCTGCACGTCCCAGGTGCTGCCCTTCACGAAGCTGGTGTCAGGGTCGAAGAGGTTCTGCCCGTCCTGCAGATAGAGCACGGGGTAGCTGAGGGAGGACCTGTGATAGCCGGGCGGCAGCGAGACGATGACGTCGCGACGGGCGGGCAGGAAGGCGGAGACGAGCTGATGGTGGAGGAGCAAGCGGTCCTTGCCGTGAACCAGCGTCGGCTCTTCGAAGCTGAGCGACTCGTCAACAGTTGGAGCGACGCCCGGGAGAGGGGCGGCGGCGGGCGGCCCATTCACGAGCGCGGGCGTCGACCCGATTTTCAGTTCAGTGGCGTCGGGCTGGATGTCTTGCGGCGGTGCGTTCAACGGCAGTGTCCCAGGATGGATGCTCTCCTCAGCGGTTTCGAAAGCGGCGCGCGGACCTTGCCCAATAGATGCGGTGCGAGGGCGGGCGGCTCTGCTACATTGAGTGCTCTGCTGTCAGCCTATCAAGCTCAGCCGCGCAGGGCCAGCGCAGGCAGCAGGGCACCTGGAGCCAAGGCGACGCATGCATCGCGAATATCACAAGTGGTACTCACCGGGCCTGGGCAGGGAGATGGAACTGCTGCTGTTCGGGCATGCCGGGGTGCCGGCAATTGTGTTTCCCAGCTCGCAGGCGCGCTTCTACGAGTTTGAGGATCGCGGCATGGTGGGCTCGATCGGCCACA
Source organism: Acidobacteriaceae bacterium (assembly GCA_025462805.1). The sequence continues at coordinate 4,558 of JAOAPJ010000195.1, read as the reverse complement.
AGATCGATAACGGGGAGATTCAGTTGTACTGTGTCGACTCGCTCGATGCCGAGAGCTGGTACAACCGCAACGTGCCGCCGCAGTGGCGCATCGCGCGGCAGGTGCAGTATCAGGACTACATTCTGGAGGAGGTTCTGCGGTTGGTCCGCCAGAAGAACGAAGACCCGCACCTGATCACGCTGGGGTGCAGCTTCGGCGGCTACCACGCGGTGAACCTGGCGCTGCGGCATCCGGATGTGTTCACCGGATTCCTTTCAATGTCGGGCGCCTTCGATATCTCGAACTTCCTGCACGGCTACTACGATGAGGATGTGTACTTCAACATGCCGCCGCACTACCTGGCGAACATGGACGATCCCTGGTATCTGGACCACTACCGGCGCAACACTTACATCCTGGCGACGGGGTGGGACGACCAGTGCCTGGGGGTAAATCAGCATCTGTCTTACGTACTGGGCAGCCGCGGTGTGCATCACCAGCTTGTCATCTGGGATAGCTGGAACAGCCACGACTGGCCTACCTGGCAGCGCATGATGGAAGTGTATTTGTAGACGGACGGTGAACCGCAGGCGGGAGGAGCAGGAGATGAAGAAGATCGGGGTGTTGTACGGGATGGAGAACACCTTCCCTGGTGCGCTGGTGGAGCGCATTAACGGCATGGGGCTGCCCGACATCACGGCGGAGTCAGTACAGGTGGGCGGGGTACGGGAGGCAGAGCCGAGCGGCTATGCCGTGATTGTGGATCGCATCTCGCATGATATTCCGTTCTATCGCGGCTACCTGAAGAACGCGGCGCTGACCGGAACAGTGGTGATCAACAACCCGTTCTGGTGGTCGGCGGACGATAAGTTCTTTAACTATGCGCTGGCACGCAAGCTGGGAGTGGCGGTGCCGCGCACGGTGCTGCTGCCGCACAAGCACTATCCGCCGGGGACGACCGAGCGCTCCATGCGGAACCTGGAGTTCCCACTGAACTGGAAGGCCATCTTTGACTATGTTGGATTCCCTGCCTTCCTGAAGCCCTTTGACGGCGGGGGCTGGCGCGATGTGTACCACGTACACGACTGGGAGGAGTTCTTCCGCGCCTATGACCAGACCGGCGATCTGTGTATGACGCTGCAGGCGGCGGTGAAATTCAATGAGTACTTCCGCTGTTACGTGATCAACCAGCAGAAGGTGCACATCATGCCCTATGATCCGCGGCGGCCGTTCCACGAGCGCTATGTGAAGGATGCCCCGGAGTATGCGCCGGGGTTGCTGGAGCGGGTGGAGAAGGACGCGCTGACGCTGTGCCGGGCGCTGGGCTACGACCTGAACACGGTCGAGTTTGCCGTGGAAGACGGCGTGCCGTACGCAATCGACTTCATGAATCCGGCGCCGGATGCAGATGTCCATTCGGTGGGCGAGGTGAACTTCCGCTGGATCGTGGATGCAGTGGCGGAGATGGCCGTGGAGCAGGCGCAGAAGCATGCGGGTGCCCCGGCGAGCGGGTTTGTGTGGTCGTCGTTCCTGTCGGGACAGCCGATCGGCGGGGCCGAAACGTCCGGCGGTGGCCAAGAGACGGGCGGGAAGAAGACAGCGACGAAGAGCGCTGGGGCAAAGAAGGTGGCTGCACCCAAGCCGGCGGCAAAGAAATCCGCAGCAGCGAAGGCCACCAAGGCGGCAGAGACGCCGTCTGCATAAGCACTGATTCACCTGGGCACAATTCAGCTGGACTCGAGTTCTTTGGGAGCGTTCCACATGCGTCCGTCCTTCACCCTTGGGATCGAAGAGGAGTACCAGACAGTTGACCCGGTGACGCGCGATCTGCGCTCGCACATCAAGACGGAGATGCTGGCCAAGGGCAAGCGCCGCCTGGAAGAGCGGGTGAAGGCGGAGATGCACCAGTCGGTGGTGGAGGTGGGGACGCGCATCTGCCGGACGATCCAGGAGGCGCGTGACGACCTGTACGACCTGCGGCGGCAGATGATCGCGCTGGCCGAGGAGCATGAGCTGGTGCTGGTGGCCGGGGCGACACATCCGTTCGCGGACTGGCGCGCGCAGGACATCTATCCCGACGAGCGATATGCGCAGGTTGTCGAAGACCTGCAGACGGTGGCACGCGCGAACCTGATCTTCGGCCTGCATGTGCATGTGGGCATCGAAGACCGGGAGGCGGCGATCCGGGTGATGAACTCGATGCGCTACTTCCTGCCACATATCCTGGCGCTTTCGACGAACTCACCGTTCTGGCGCGGGCATGACACGGGGCTGAAGAGCTATCGCGCGAAAGTGTTCGATAAATTTCCGCGGACGAATTTGCCCGATTCGTTTGCGAGCTGGGGTGAGTTTGAGTACTTCTGCAACCTGCTGATCAAGACCAACTGCATGGATAACGCGAAGAAGCTGTGGTGGGACATACGGCCGCACCCCTTCTTCAACACGGTGGAGGTGCGCATCTGCGATCTGCCGATGCGCGCCGAGGAGACGATCGCGATTGCGGCGCTGATACAGGCGACGGCCATGAAGCTGTGGAAGCTGCATGAGAGCAACCAGGATTACCGGCAGTATTCGCGGGCACTGCTGATGGAGAACAAATGGCGCGCGGTGCGGTATGGTCTCGAGGGCAAGCTGATCGATTTCGGCAAAGAGATCGAGGTGGACGAGCGCGAGCTGATCCTGGAGTATCTGCACTTCGTAGATGACTGCGTGGATGAGCTGGGCAGTCGTGAGGCGATCGAGTCGATTCACACGATCCTGGAGAACGGATCGGGGGCGCAGCGGCAACTGCGCAAGTTCAAGGAGATGGACGGGGACCTGAACGCCGTGGTGGATTACATGGCGGAGGAGACGCGGGCCGGGCTGTTCTGAACTGGCCGCCCACTGCGCAGCGCGATACACTCGAACGACTTTTGGAGATCATGACCATCGCCCGAACCGAGCTTCTCGACCTCGCCTTCCCTGCCGACTTCACCCCCGGCGCGCAGAGCGCCGTGACCACTTGCCTGCGCATTCAGCCGAGCGAGAAGGTGACCCTGATCACCGATCAGGCGACGGCGCCGATCGCGGCCTCGATTGCGCGAAAGCTGGAGGCGCTGGGGTGCAGGTGGAACGCGTTTGTCCTGGAAGACTTGGCGCCGCGCCCGCTGACCGGCATGCCCACGGAGGTGCTGGGCGATATGGAGACGAGCGACGTATCGATCTTCGCGGTCCAGGTGCAGCAGAACGAACTGCACAGCCGCCGGCAGATGACGGAGGTGGTAAACCGGCGGCGCATGCGCCACGCGCACATGGTGAACATTACGCCGCAGATCATGCGTGAGGGGATGCGCGCCGACTTCGCGGCGGTGGACCGGCTAAGCCAGCGGGTGCTGGAGCGCGCGAGCGCGGCTACGGCAGTGCGCGCCACCACGGCGGCGGGGACGGAGATCCGGGCAGAGCTGAATCCGAACTACAAGTGGCTGAAGACGAGCGGCATCATCAGTCCGGACAAGTGGGGGAACCTGCCAGGCGGTGAGGTGTTTACTGCGCCAGGCGAGGTGAACGGCACGTTTGTGGTGGATGGCGTGGTGGGCGACTACCTGTGCCAGCGTTACGGATCGCTGGCAAATACACCGCTCACGATTACGATTACGAACAACCGTATCGTGGCCTGCACCTCCAGCAACAGCCAGTTGCAAGATGACTTCTGGGAGTACACGCATAGGGACGAAAACTCGAACCGGGTGGGCGAGTTTGCTATCGGCACCAACATCGGCGTCACCCATGTGATCGGCAATATTCTGCAGGACGAGAAGTTCCCCGGCATCCACATTGCGTTCGGCGATCCGTATGGCGAACACACGGGCGCGCAGTGGAGTTCGTCGACGCACATCGATGTGGTGGGGCTGAATTTCAATATCTGGCTCGAGAGCGCGGATGGCGAAGAGCAGATCATGCGCGAGGGCCGGTTCTTGATTTAGATCCCCTAAGGCGTTTTGATTTCTGTTGCGGAGGAGGCTGCGTGCTGCCCAGCTTGCGGCAGGCATTCAATCAGGAGTGGCGGCCGGAGCGATACCAAGCGCTGCTGGAAGAGTGTGCGCGCCGCTCGCGAGCGAAGCTCGAGTTCCGGATTTCGGAGACGCCGTGCTTCTTTTCCCAATCACTGATGCAGCGCATTGTGGACACGGGCGCGGAGCTGACTGAGCAGCTATTGAACAACGAAGCGTTCCTGAAGGCTTCCGAGGATGCGGTGCCGGAGCGCTTTCGTGTGCCGCACTGCCCGGTGCGGCCCCATTTCATGACGGCAGACTTCGGGCTGGTGCGCGAGCAGGATGGAACGCTGGGACCACGGCTGGTGGAGCTGCAGGCGTTCCCTTCTATCTTCGGATTTCAGTCGGTGCTGGTCGCGAGCTATGCCAGCAACTTCGCGCTGCCCGCGGATCTGAACGGTTTGCTCGGCGGCCTGGGCGATGCCGGCTACTGGGACCGGCTGCGGCAGGTGATCGTGGCCGACCATGAGCCCGAGAATGTGGTCCTGCTGGAGATCGAGCCGGAGAAGCAGAAAACGCTGCCGGACTTCCATGTGCATGAGGATCGG
>JAOAPJ010000139.1 GCA_025462805.1 Acidobacteriaceae bacterium | reverse complement strand
CTCGAAATAGAGATCTGCATAGTCGCCGCCGGCCGATAGCGCCTCGCCGAGGCAGCGCTCCAGCAGCCGTTCTGTGATGCCAAAGGTGTCGAAGAAGTAGCGCCGGTGCTCGGCGACAGGCGGGGTGCTCGTCTGCTGTGATGTCATGTCTAGGAGTTAGATGATCTGGTCTGATTGTAGGCTTCAAGGTCTCCCGCCAGGAGCGGATTTCGCGTGGCTCACCCGTGCTATGTTTCTGGGCATGACGACAGCAGAGCTGGAATTCGAACGGCAACAGTACCCGTCAGGTTGCTTCACCACGCCCAACGAGGTCACGGTCGAGCAGCGCGGACAAGCGATTGAAGTGCTCGAGTTACTCCCTCGCCTGCTGCGGCAAGAGGTGGAGTCGCGCGGCGAGGCCGGCCTTCAACGGCCGTACCGGCCGGGCGGATGGACGCTGCGCAAGCTGGTGCACCATGTGGCGGACAGCCATCAGCAGGCCTCGGGACGCATCCGCCTGGCGCTAACCGAGGATTGGCCAACGATCAAGCCTTACGATCAGAGCGCCTGGGCAGAGCTTGACGATGCGTCCGGGGCGCCGGTGGATCTGTCGCTCGCGATCATCGACGGAGTTCATGGCCGCCTCGTCGCGCTCCTGCGCTCCCTCACGGAAGAACAGTGGGCACGCGGCTTCCATCATCCGGAGAACGGGCCCGAGCGCGTCGACCAGGTGACCATGCGTTATGCGTGGCATAGCCGCCACCATCTGGAGCACGCGCGCGCCGTGCCCCGATAGCGTGCCAAGATAGGTTCCAAAATAGGTCCAGATCCCCCGTCCATGTGATTCCGCTCGACGCCGCGCCATTGGACACTGGCCATTCATGCCGGCCATCGTTACAGACCTGAGCGCAGTAGAACTCGCCCAGCACCTCGAAGACTTCCTGGCGAAGCATCCGGGCGCGGCAGTGCTCGAAGACGGGCGTGTGCTCTTCGATATGCGCGACGCGCACTACGCGCTCTCCGCCCAGCATGGACGGTGTGTGCTGCAGTTGTGGTCGGAGGAGCGGAATATCGTTCGCACGGTGACCGGGCTCGATCTGCGGAAGGATGCACTGCGGCTGGAGGTGCGCCGGTTCGGCCAGACCAAGCCACAGATGCTGCACCTGCTGGCGGACCGCGACCAGCGCACACCCTCAGCACGCGCCACCATGCGGTCGCGTTATCTGAAGCAACTCGAACACCTGCTGCCTCGCGCCTTTGGCGACTGGAAGGTCGAGGCGCTGCGCAGCTCGATGGATCTGGAGCACAGTTTCGGCCCGGGGTATGCACGCGGACTGCTGACTCGCGGCCAGAGCACGTGGGCGCTGATCGGCGTCAACGCCGAGGAGTCGACCGCGACTGTCGACGGCATCCTCACCCTAGGGCTGCTTTGGCTGGACTACTGCCGGGAGCGCAGCGGCCCGCGCCGTCACGTGGAGGGCCTACGCGTCATCGTGCCCGACGGATGTGGGTCCGTGACGCAGGCCCGTATTGGATGGCTGGATAGCCGCAGGGCGAAGTTCGAGCTGTATGAGTGCGATCCGCGCGGCGAAGAGCTGCATGCCCTCGAGACCGGACGCAACGGAAACCTCGAGATGCGATTGCTGCATAGCTTCGATCACACCGCAGCGCTCGAACGGTTGCGTACGGGAATCGACCGGGTGATGGCGCTCGTACCCGCCGCAGCCCGTTCGCGCGTGGAGCAGCATGTGCACAACGCCTCGAGCGTGGGGCTCTCGCTCCACGGGCTGGAGTTCGCACGCGTACAACATGGGACCGCGGCCGGATCGTTTGCGCGCCAGGACCGAATCACCTTCGGCGCCGGACCGAATGAGACGGAGTTGGAGGAGGAGACCGCGCCGATGTTGCGCGATCTGACGGCACGGCTCTTTGCCGGCCGTCATGTCGACGGGAGCGCGAAGGATCCTCTCTACCGCATGCAGCCGGAACGGTGGCTGGAGTCACGTCTGATGAGGTCGCTGCATGAGGTAGAGCCGTCGCTGCTGGCTGCTCCCGTGTATCGGCAGGTGCCGGCCTTTGCCGCACGCGACCGCGGCATGCTGGACCTGCTGGCTGCGAGCCGCCAGGGGCGGCTCGCCGTAATCGAGCTGAAGGCGGACGAGGACCTGCAGATGCCGCTGCAAGGGCTGGACTACTGGATCCGCGTGCATCGCGCTGCGCAGTCGCGGGCGCCTCATGGGGTGAATGACTTCACGCGCTCCGGCTATTTCCCCGGCATACATCTAGCAGAGACGTCACCGCTGCTGTACTTCATCGCGCCGGCGCTGCGCATTCATCCGGCCACGGAGACGGTGCTGGGGTATCTGGCGCCTGAGATCGAATGGAACCTGATTGCGATCGGGGAGCAGTGGCGACGTTCGCTTGAGGTGATCTGGCGGAAGCGGGGCGCGCGGCAGGGCTAATCGTCTCGCTCCCTAACAGGTTGGGAGATTCAGGCCTGAGTGGGTGAGCGATGCAGCTCTGAGCAGGGTAGTAATTCAGCCCTGAGCGGGTTTGAGCTATCTAGACGAGCACGGGCTGGGTGGTTGCTTCATTTGCAGCCGTCGTTTCGAAGCGCTTGGCAAAGAACTGCTCCACCGTTTCCAGAATGGCCGGTCCGGTACGGGCGTCGTAGATGGCCTTGCGTAAAGCGCCGCCGCCGGGCACACCATGGGTGAACCACGAGGCGAACTGCTTCATCTTGCCTGCGCCTTCGCGACAGGCCTTGGCAGCCTCGATGTTCTTCTCCTCCGAACCTGCCGTGTGCCAGTGACCCTCTTCGAGCAGCATGGAGAAATAGGTGTGGATCATGCGGTAGCGATCCCACTCTGTAGGCGTGTCATACCGGCCGGTCGCGGTGTACTGCGCGATCTGGCGGAAGATCCAGGGGTTGGCGGGCGCGGCACGGCCGATCATCACGGCGTCGCAGCCGGTCTGTTCCACCATGCGGACGGCATCCTCGGGGGTGCGGATGTCCCCATTGCCGATCACGGGGATGGAGACGGCGTCCTTGATCGCGGCGATGTGCTCCCAGCGGGCGTCGCCGGAGTAGCCTTGCTCGCGCGTTCGGGCATGGAGTGCCACGGCGCTCAGGCCGCTCTCCTGGGCCAAGCGGGCCAGCGGGACGCAGACGATGTTGTCGTCGTTCCAGCCCAGCCGGAACTTGACAGTGAAGGGGATCGTCACCGCGCTGCGCACCGCCTCGAAGATCCGGCCGATGAGCGGCAGATCGCGCAGCAGGCCCGAGCCGCCGTTGCAGGCGACCACCCGCTTGGCCGGGCAGCCGAGATTCAGATCGACCACGTCAAAGCCGGCATCCTGAACGATGCGGGCCGCTTCGCTGAGCGTTCGCGGGTCGGAGCCGAAGAGCTGGGCGGCGATGGGGTGCTCGTCATCGTAATAGGTGAGGTAGCGCTTGCGCTTGGCCTCCCGCATCCGGGCCAGGCCGTCGGCCGAGGTGAACTCGGTCATAATCAGCCCGCAACCGGACTGCTGGTTGGAGATGGGCGCGTCTACGGTCGCGTCCGCATCGGCCTCGGGTGTAAAGAGGCTCGCATTCCGAATGAAGCGGCGGAAGATGGTGTCCGTGACCCCCGCCATGGGCGCCAGCACGGTGGCGGGCCGGACGTCCACGCTGCCAATGGCTAAGCGTGCCGGGACGCACGCCTGCCGGGGCGCGCCATCGGCGAGCAGGCCTGCCGTCGCATGCTGCGGATTGTCGTTCCAATCCTTCTTCATCGTGCCTGCTGGAGCGTTTCCTGCAAGTGAAGAGGCCTCCCGCGGGAGGCCTCTTTGAGTCTGACAGAGTGCCCGCCGTTACTTCGCGGCCGGGGTCTCTACCTTGGCGTACTTCCGGCGGAAGCGCTCGACGCGTCCGGCGGTATCGATCAGCTTCTGCTTGCCCGTGTAGTACGGGTGGCAAGCCGAGCAGATTTCCACGTGGATGTCGCCCTTGTGAGTGGAGCGCGTCTCGAAGGCCGTGCCACAGGCGCACTGGACGCGGATCTGGCTGTAATTCGGGTGGATACTTTCCTTGGCCATGTCTCGCAAAATCCCTTTCCTGCAATCTTGCTATTTTAGGCTGATTTGGCCAGGGCGGCAAGCTACAGGTAGCGCAGGGTGATCTGCAGGTCGACCTCGCTCCCGGCCACGCTAAAGGCGGCATCTGCGAACTTGGGCGGCCCTAAGCGGGTCTTCGGGTTGTTGGAGGCGCCGACACCCTCGCGCGGCATGCCAACTAAGTTCGTGTCCATCTTGCCGTTCCCGTTCTCGTCATGAAAGACGGCGACGGCGTACCGACCGGGCGGAACATCCTCGAAGCTGCAGGTCGCCCCTGCGCTGGCTATGCGGACCTCCTGGTGAGCCACTGCTTTGTTGGCGTCCTTGGGAAAGCCATCTGCGCTGCGAAACAGCGCGCAGGAGACCTGGCCCTTGCTGTTGCGCAGGCCAGACACGACAACTTTCACTTTGGCTGGCTGGACGCGGGTTGACGGCTGCGAGAGGGCATACAGCGGCGCCATGCTTGCGAGCAGGGCTAGGGGGAACAGAGAGGGTCGTAATGCAAGGTGTTGTCGTGGTTTGTCCATTTGTGGCTGATCCTTCATCCCAGCCCAAATTTGCCGGCCGACGCCATCCTAACGCGCCGGTAGGCTACCTGCCGGCGCACAGCCGTTGCCGGACTGATTTCCCGCAAGGAGCACGCGATTTCCGATGCATCGCGAGTGCGATACTGAACGTCATGGAGAGAGCTTCGGTGGGTGCTCCATTGGCGGATTGCTCGGTATGCGGCGGCACCGGGATGCGGATCATCCGGGACGCCGAGGGCGATCGTGTCGCCGCGGTCTGCGGCTGCCGGATCGCGCGGCAGGCGCTGCGGCGTCTGGAGCGCGCGAACATCCCCCGTCGCCATGAGCATGCGAACCTTGAGAACTATGAGTCGGTTGAGACCAAGGGCGCCCATGAGTCGATGCTGCATGCGCACTTCAAGGCGACGCAGTTTGTACAGGATTATCCCCACGAGACAGACGGGCGCGGGCTGATGTTTGTCGGACCGGCTGGCCGGGGCAAGACGCACCTGGCGGTTGGGGTGCTTCGCGATTTAATCGAGGAGAAGGGCTGCCACGGCCTGTTCTGCGACTACGGCGACCTGTTGAAGCAAATCCAGAATTCCTACAACGCACGCTCCGAGACTACAGAGCACGAGCTGTTTCGGCCGGTACTGGAGGTGGAGGTGCTGGTGCTGGACGATCTTGGGTCGACCAAGCCGACAGCCTGGGTATGGGACACGGTGGCGCATGTTCTCAACGCGCGCTACAACCACAAGCAGACCACGATTATCACCACGAACTTCCCGAACCGGCCACCAGCGACAGCCGCCGGTGCGCGCGAAGACACCCTGGGGGATAGGATCGGCGAGCGCATGCGCTCCCGCCTGGCGGAGATGTGCCTGTGTGTGGAGGTTTGGGGAGACGATTTTCGTCTCAGCGCAGGGGCGGCGCGCTTTCCCTGGTCGGATGCCGCCTTTTCGTAGCAGCCCTCCCGGCTAGGCGACGGTCCAGAGCAGCAGCACCATCACCACCAGAATTGCGGCCCGGTAAGCGTACTCTGGCAGCTTGTCGAGGGCAGCTGATGGCTGGGCAACGCCGCCTTCCGTCCTTGCCGCAACGATGCGGCCGTACACACGATCTCCGTCTGGATTCGCCTGCATGCCTTCCCCCGAGCTTGCCGTGGTCACGTGCTCTGCAGATTTTGACGCGTATCTGCTGCGGCAGATGCGAAAAATCGGGTAAAGACTTGTAAAGGAGCGACCTGGCGCTTCTCGCTGCGCGGGTACTGGCGTGGGCATTAGAATCCCAGCCATGGCGAGTGCGGGCAATGGCAGCGGCGGCGGTTTTCTCTCAGAACAGAAAGGTCCGGCGGAGGAACGGTCCTGGCTGCCCTGGATCGCGGCTGGAACGGTGGTGGTGATTGCGCTGGTGGTCGTCCTGCTGTCCGGGCACCGCGACCGTGCCCGTCAGGAGGCGGAAGGCGCTGTCCATGGTCCTGATCCCTATGCCCCCAATCTGTCGGTCAACAACCTGAAGATGAGTGAAGCCGAGAACTTTGCCGGTGGCAAGGTTACCTACGTAGATGGAGAGATCAGTAATAGGGGCGATAAGACGGTCACCGGGGTCAACGTTGCGGTGACGTTCATGAACGACGTGGGAGAGCCGCCCCAAGTGGTCCCGATGCCGCTTAGCCTGATTCGTATGCGCGAGCCATACGTCGACATAGAACCGGTCACGGCCGAGCCGCTGAAACCAGGCGAGACGCACGAGTTCCGGCTGATCTTCGACCACATCTCCCCGGTGTGGAATCAGCAATATCCGAGTGTGGTGCCGACCCGAGTGCAGACCCGGTAAAGCGAATGGAAAGGTGCAGTTTTTTCAGTCACCCTGTCATAAGCGCTCGATCAGCCTGCGTTGGAACGCCGAAATCGCATTACCTCCGTTTGTCGAGATTCCTGGCATCTTTGTTAAGAGCAAAGGAATCAGATGGTTGTGAACTATCCCGGTATGGGACGTAGTTTGGCACGCATATTGCTAAGTGTGAGGACAGAATGGCTATGAAGAACGGGACCGTTTTCGCTTCCAGTACGATGGCCGCCCTGCTATTCGCGGCAACCTTGAGCTTGTCAGCGCAGACCCCCTCCCCCCAGGCGGACAACTCTCAGCAGACGTCGACGACCACGTCTACACCCCCGACGACGACGCAGAACCCGCAGGACAACAGCACCTACGCCACGGGTAAGCCCCTTCCCACGAAGACGAATGAGGGATTCTGGGGCCATTTGAATCCGCTGGCGCGCAAGAAGTGGGTGAACCGCCAGGTCAGCCCCGTAAAGGATCGGCTCAACGAGCTCGATCAGCTTTCGGCCAAGAACTCCGGCGACATCAAGGATCTGGACACGCGGAGCACGGCGGGCATCCGTAAGGCGCAGGACACGGCTGACGGCGCAAGCCAGTTGGCTACGAGCGCCAACAGTCAGGCCGGACAAGCCTCCGACCTGGCCAAGCAGGCGTCCACGCGCACGGACAATCTGAACACCACTGTGGCGAACCTGGATCAGTACTCGCCGATCGCGGATACGGAGATTCGCTTCCGTCCGGGTCAGACAACGTTGAATGCCAAGGCCAAAGAGGCACTGGATGACGTTGCGACCAAGCTGCAGGGGCAGAAGGGTTTCATTGTCGAGGTGCAGGGCTACTCGCGGGCACGCGGGCAGGC
>JAOAPJ010000427.1 GCA_025462805.1 Acidobacteriaceae bacterium | reverse complement strand
GACCGTGGTGGACCGCGAAGGGAACATCCTATCGCTGATACAAAGCAACTATCAGGTCTTCGGATCCGGCGTCACGGTTCAGAGCATGGGCTTCGTTCTGCAGGATCGCGGCGCCCTTTTCTCCCTTAATGCGAAATCTCCCAACGTCCTGACCGGGCACAAGCGCCCCTTCCACACCATCATCCCGGCCTTCATGGAGCGTGGCACCCAGCACATTGGTTTCGGCATCATGGGCGGCATGAATCAGCCGCTCGCGCACGCCCAGTTCGTCTCCAACGTCGTCGACTATCACATGAACGTGCAAGCCGCCATGGAAGAGGCCCGCTTCACGGTGTCCAGCAAGCTGGGGTGCAACATCCTGATTGAGTCTCGCGTCCCCGCCGAGACCCTGAAGCAGCTCACCGGAATGGGGCACGTTCTGGATGTGCGCAGCGCGTATTCCAGCACCATGGGCCGCGGGCAGGCGATCCTGGTGGATACCGCCACAGGCATGCACTTCGCCGGCTCCGACCCGCGCGCCGACGGCTCGGCCGAACCGGAGGCGGCACCCCACCGGTAGGTGCCGGCGAGCCGCCCGTCCCCAACCCACCGCCCTTTGACCCTCAAATCCCGCCGCTGCTACACTTTCTCTGTAACTTCTCCCAAGAGCCGCGGACTGCCCTATCCGCCGTAGCGCAGATTGCGCAAGCTCTTTTTCAAGGATCTTCGTGGACGCACAGACCCGCACCGCGCTCAAGAAGGACGACCCATTCGTCCACACCACCCAGCTCGGACTCGACTGGGTTGCCGCTAATCGCGGCAAGGCGCTCCGTATCGTCATCGCTCTCGCCGTCGCGATAGCGCTGATCGTCGTTGCCGTTGTTGTCTCTCAGCAGCGCTCCCAGGCAGCCACCAACGCCTTCGGCAACGCCATGGGCGTGTACAGCACGCCTATTGCCGACCCGGCTCAGCCGCTGCCGCCAGGGATGAGGTCATTCCCTTCTGCCACGGAACGCGCCAAGGCCGCGAATCCGCTCTTTACCGACGCGGCCAAGCGCTACGGCAGCACCGGGGCGGGCCATAAGGCGCTCTACTTCGAAGGCCTGACCCATGCCGAGATGGGCAACACCGCCGCTGCGGAGTCAACCTTGCGCAAGGCCAGTGGTCTGCATGACGCAGACGTTGCCTCGCTGGCGAAGCTCGCGCTGGCGAACCTCCTGGCGCAGCATGGAGGAAGCAGCGAGGCGATCCGGATCTATCAGGAGTTGATCAAGAGCCCCACAGCCACCGTGCCAGCGGCCACCGCGCAGTTGCAGCTTGCGGAGTTCTACGAGAACAGCAACAACCAGGCGGAAGCCAACAAGATCTATGCCCAAGTCAAGGCCAAGTACCCGGCCACGGCGGCCGGCCAGATTGCCGCCCAGAAATTGGCTGGTCAGCACTAAGGTTCTATGTCACTCCTCGTCCCACCGCGCCGGATCGATAATCGGCGCGGTGTGACTTTTTTGCAGCCGGCTCGTCCGAAAAACTTGTGAGCGAAACCAAGCCGACGCACGTCAGTGAAGAGAAGCGTATGGGCACTTATGAAGGAAGCCTGACGGGCCTGCTGCCGATGCCGGAGAACGCCCCAGCCGAAGCATCAGCGCCAGACTGTGCCGCGGATCTGACCGCGCTCGTGAACGAATACTCCGGCACCCTGTACCGGGTCGCGTTCTCTATCTCGCGGAACGCGGCCGAAGCAGAAGACATGGTGCAGGAGACCTTTCTGCGCGTGCTGCGCCATCGCGATCGGTTGCCCGAGATTCGGGACGCACGGGTCTGGCTGATCCGCATCACCTGGAATCTGGTGCTGGACCGCAAGCGGCGCCAGAAGACCCGTCCGGAGAATGAAGATATCAGCGAACTGGCACGCGTCTTACCGGCCAGGGAGCTGCGGGCGGACCAGGTTGTCATTTCCGCACAGCGCCACGCCCGGGTACTCGAGCTGATTGATCAGTTGCCGGGGAAGGAGCGGCAGGCTCTGCTGCTATCCGCCTTGGACGAGCTCTCGAATGCGGAGATCGCCTCCGTCCTCGGAGTCACGGAATCTTCGGTACGATCGCGCCTCTTCCGTGCGCGCCGGGATCTGGCCGATAAGCTTCGCCGGGAAGGATGGAAGCCGTGATTAGCTCTTCAGAGGTCGGCCGCGCGTACGACCGCGAGATTGACGCCACTCTGGCCGTGCTCGATTCTGTGCAGCCGCGGGCTGGGTTGGAGCAGCGGGTCATGGCGCACCTGGAGATAGCGCCCCGCCTCGCCTGGTATCACCGTTTGAGTCTCGCCCCCGCCGGACGGCACCGCTGGATGATCGCGACAGCTTCAGGCGTGATTGTGCTGGGAGCTGTGACCATTTACAGCACCCATCGCCCCCCAGATGCAGCTCCCGCGGTTACCCACCAGGTGGTGCCGCGTCCCATCCCACAGGGGGCAGCACCTGCAGCGGTGGTCGGCCTCAACAGTCATCCGTTTCCAGCCAATATCGCTCGCACACACCGCCACCGTGGGATTCACCAGTCCGTGCGGGCTGTGCATCCACGGGTGCCCCTACCCTCGGGTACCATGGCGCCCTTGCGCCCCGCTCTCTCCGCTGCAGCGCACTAAGGACGCGAACCTGCCGCCCTCTCGCGGAGCCACCTACTTGCCGCGAGCTTCTGCCTTTGTCCCCATCCCCAGCAACATGTGCACCACGGCAAGCACAAGAGCGGCGACAAACGCCGACCCGAAGCTGGCCACGAAGAATCCAGGAACCAGGCGCGAGGCGACCAGCAGCACGAAGGCATTGATCACTAGCAGGAACAAGCCAAGCGTGAGGATGCTGAGCGGGAAGGTCAGGATCTTCAACAGCAATCCGAGAGTCGCATTCAGTAGGCCAATGACGATGACAGCCACCAGCGCTGTGGTCCAGTTGCGAATCTCAACCCCAGGCACAATGCGCGCAATCAGCACCAGAGTGATGGCGCCAACGATCCAACGAAGCAAGAGTCCAAGCAACAGGCACCTCCCTTACCTCGAATCCACGGTAGCATGAGGCCACGCGTGCGTCCGCTCGCCCCGATACCGATCGCTCTGCTTTTGCTGCTGCACTGCCCATTCCTGGCGGCATTGCAGCCGATGCCTGCATCGGCTGCAATGCCGGACATTCCGGCGCTTCTGCTCAGCGTGGAACAGCACCAGGCGGAAGTGGATCGCCTGCGCGATGAGTACACCTGCCGGCAGCAGCAGCGTATGGTCACCTACGATAAGCATGGCAAAGTAAAGAAGACGGAGGAGCGCACCAGCAATGTCTTCTTCGTGCATGGCCAGCCCATCGAGACTCTGCTGAGCAAGGACGGCAAGCCGCTGAGCGGCGCCGAACTCAAGAAGGAGCAGGACCGCGCGACCAAGGAGGCGGTGAAGCTCTCCGCTGAGCCGCCCGACAAGAGGAACCATCAGGATGAGATCAGCGTGTCACGCCTTCTTGCGATTACGCGCTTCACGCATCCTCGTCGCGTCGTCGAGGGTAGCCGCTCCCTCATCGTCGTGGACTTCGAAGGCGATCCCCATGCAAAGACCCGAAACCGCAGCGAGTCTGCCGTGAAACACGTGCGCGGGACTGTCTGGATTGATGAGGAGGCGCGTGAAGTCTCTCGTCTGCGCGCGACCGTGGACGATCCACTGAAGATCGGCTATGGACTGCTGGCCACAGTGGACGCCGGCAGCAACTTCGCGCTCGAGCAGGCCTTCGTCCGCAATGAGACTTGGCTGCCCACCAGCTTCAATGCGCGGTTCGACGGCAAGGCGGCGCTGTTCTTAGGCTTTCACATGGAACTGGCCGTGCACTTCGATCAGTATCAGAAGTTCCACGCCACCGCGACCGAGCAGGCGAAGCCGCCGAAACCAAACTGACCGTCGTTACAAATGCAACGGGGACGCTCGATGCGTCCCCATTTTTCTCAGGCTCCCGCTGGAAGCCTCGCATTTACTGCTGCGGGGGCGGCGGTCCACCCATATCTCCGCCCTGGCCGCCGTGCTGGTGCTCCGCCCGACGATCGTCCATCTTCTTCTGATCGGCATCGAACTTTTTGCGCTGATCATCGGTGAGGACGGCTTCGATCTTCTGTGCCGACTCCTGATGCATGCTACGCCCCTTAGCCATCTTGTCCTCGCGGGACATCGACGTGTCCGCGCGCAACGACTGCATCTGCTGCTGCTGATCCTGCAGAATGGGCCGGATCTGATTCTGCTGATCGCTCGTGAGGTTGTACCGCTTGGTCATGTGGTCGAGCATCTTGTCAGGATCCATCCCGTGGCCACCATGTCGGCCGCCGCCCCCGTGGTCAGAATCCTGAGCCATGCTGCCGTCGGGTGCTGGGGATGCGGGCTCCTGCGCGCACAACGCGCCGGCGGCCAGCAACCCGGTCAAAGCGAGACTACACAGGTGCCGTTTCATCATGGTGTTTCCTCCACTATCCCTATCAAACCCGGCATGTGAGTGGGGTTACGCTCGCGCGTTGTGCCCCACCCGGTCCCGGTGGGGACTCATACATGCACGGACGAGTAGAAGGGGTTCAGAAGTTGCGGCTGACCGGGAAAGATACTTTATGCGGAGCGAGAGATCTCGAGCCTCGTCGCAGCATCGCGCTTCCAAGGCGGCCGCTGCCGCATAAGTTTCAGCTTGTATCCGTACGGCTACGCTGCTGGGAAATATCTAGCCTGGAACGCAAAAAGGCCGCCCCTGAGGGCGGCCTTTGATGCTAATGCCGGCGATTACCTAATCTCCCACACACTTTCGCGTGCAGTACCATCGGCCCGACGAGGCTTAAC
>JAOAPJ010000422.1 GCA_025462805.1 Acidobacteriaceae bacterium | reverse complement strand
GCGCCCTGTTGATCTCTCACTTCGCTTACGGCTTCCTGATCGGGAATGCGCGGGCGCAGGTTCTGGGAGAGGCGCGACTGATGATGGCGAGCGCCACGTCTGTCCGGCAGTATATCGCCAACGACATCTCGCCGCTGCTGCAGGAAAATCCCCGTCACATGGTCAGTTTCATTCCTGAGACCGTCCCCTTCTTCGGCGCCACGGCCACGTTCAACAATCTGCGAAAGAGGTATCCCGAGTACACCTATAAGGAAGCGGCGCTGAACCCCACGAATCCGGAAGACCGGGCTGCCGACTGGGAATCCGATATCATCCACCATCTTCGCGATCAGAATGGAGAGCGGCAGGACAGCGGGGTGCGCGAGACTCCGAATGGTCCCGCGCTTTTTGTGGCCGAACCGATCCGGGCAACGCACGACTGCATGCAATGCCACAGTGTGGCAGCGGATTCGCCCCCCGCCCTGCTAGCGGTGTATGGCTCCGCCAACGGCTTTGGGTGGAAAGAGAACGAGATCATTGGCGCGCAGATTGTGTCGGTGCCGATGTCGCTGCCGGTGACGATTGCCAACCAGGCATACCACCGGCTGATGCTCTTCCTCGGCTTGACTATACTGCTCGCGATGATTGCCCTGGATGCAGGCGTCTACTGGTTTGTGATCCGGCCGCTGAGGATTGTCTCTAATGCGGCCGACCGGGTCAGCCGCGGGGAGAAGAACGTGCCGCCGGTACATATTGACGGAAAGGACGAGATCTCTGTGGTTGCAGCGTCCTTCAACCGGATGCAGGTGAGCCTGGGGAAGGCTCTGCGGATGATCAGCGAGGAATAACGACAGTTACGTTTTCAGGGCTCTCAGGAACTTGGCGCGGCCTTTTTCATCCTCAATCTCGTGAGCAACCATCGCAACCAGGTCCGCAGCGGTGGAACACCGCCTGGCGGCGCGATTCACGATCACCTCCGCAACCGGGCCGATGTGGGCGGCCAGCTCATGGCAGACGCGCTCCAGCGTATCTGGCTGGATGGAGGAGCCGGGCACGGCCGCATGGACGTGCGGCGGGGGAGGGCGCCGGGCGGGGTCGCCGGCGGTGTGTGGTGGCTTGGAGATTTCGGCGGTGTCGCTGTGCTTTGGCGATGCGTCCGCCCTCGGTACATCCATGTAAGGCCGGAGGGCCCGGACCAGGAGCTGTACATCCGACTTCCAGCGTGCGTGCGTCAGCTCGGCGGCATTCCTGTACGCGAGCTCTTTCAGATCGGGCGGGAGTTGCTCAATGTCCGGCATCTTCGCGCCCCTGACGAGCACCGGGATGACGGGAATATCGCGACGAAGCGCGGAAGCGAGTTCGAGCCGCACGAAGTCGTCGGGATCCTCCAGGCGACGGCGACCAAGGGTGTCTCGCAGCTCCGTCCACTCGTGTCCAATGATAGCGAGCAGGACATTGCAGGTGGTGACGCTCTGGTCGATGGCCTTACGGAAGTCGCGGCCCGGTTCTATGGCGGAGACGTCCATGAACACGGACTCGCTGCCGAAGTGAGAGCTCAGGTCGTCGAACAAGCGCCCTGCTTCGCCTTCGGAGTCCTTTCGGCGATAGCTGATGAAGACGGAGCGCACGATGGCCCTTTCCTAGGAGAGACGGTCGCGCGTGCTAGCGAACAAGCCTACTCCTGAAGCGCTCAAAGAGAAGTTGACACATTAAATACCCGCGCGCACCGGTTGCGCCAGTCATTCATTTTCCGGTGAGCGGGGGAGGTTTCCGGGATCAAGCCTGTGCCTTACCTTGCGGCCGCGCCCGCTTCGGCTTTTGCGGTCTGTTGCTGAATGGAGGACCACTGGGCGTGCTCCTGGGAGACTGTGGACTCGATGCGCTCTGCAAGCATGGCGTGCGGAGCAGCGGCATTCGCGTAAGGTCCGGCGTTCGCCAGATAGACGTACTTCTCGTGCTTCAGGGCCTCGCAGGTGGAACGATAGGTCGTCCAGTTCTGCTGGTATTGGTTGAGGTGCAGGAGGCCTTCGAGCACCGTGATGAGCACACCCAGGCCGGCGGTGACCAGCTTGTCAAACGGGAAGCTGAGGGCCGCGAGGAACGGAATGGCCGCTGCCGACAGGATCTCGATGACCTTGATGCGTTTGAAGATGCGCCGCGCAGACCGGCTTTTGCGGTCGTACCAATCGATCTGGCTTTCCAGGCGATCGAAGGTCGGGTCCGTCTTCGGATCAGGAAGCACCACGACCGGGGACAGGACAGTGTTCTCTGCGGACATGCGCGGACCCTCGTGGTGCGATGTGTGCCCCGATTTTTCCTCGTATCAACGTCGGAGGCCTATGCGCTTTGCCCGGATCAGGCTTCGCTTTGAAACAGGCTCGCCTCTGCCTGGCGTCGTCTGAGCAGGCCGGCGACGACTACGCCCCCGGCGCGATCCCAGGATTCGAACTGTGCAGCAGCCCCGGCGATGTTCCCGCTGTTGAGATCTGCCAGCAGAGTCGAGCGGGAGAACGCGCCGGTCCCCAGATTGAAGACGAAGTCGACCAGCGCATCGAACTCGCACTGGCTAAGTTGCAGCTTGACCATGGTGTTGACGCAGCGCGCAGCGGTGAGGACGTCTTTGGCGAGCAGCGCCTCTGCCTGTTGCTGAGTGATGGCCAGGCCCGGAGTCACATCGGCGCCGGTGTGACCATATCCGATAGTCCACACGCCGACCTGATCCTGGTAGGCGGTGAGGCGACAACCTTCCCACTGCTCGGTCAGGGCGAGGCCCTTGCCACTGTAAGTGAAGTTATTCGCGCCCATCATCGCGTACCTCTGCACGCAGTTCTGACGGCGCGGCCATGATAGCAGAAAGCCAAACGAGAACGGCGTCTTTGTGAGCAGCCCGGATCTGCCAGCAGCCGAGGAGCAATGGCGCGTGAGAAGGGCACGACCGACCAGCTTCAGGCACGTTTTCCGCTGGCTCGCGTGCTTACGCGGTCTATCTCTCGAACCATGGAGGCGCTTTGGCTGAAACGCAAGCTCACTGCGTTGCACTATCCATTTTGCGCGTACCGGGGGATCAGTCGTTGAGGCGAGTGAGCGGTTAGTCACCACGGCTAAAGCAAGGAGCCGCCATTGTGCTGAGCTGAAATAGCTGTGGGTGAAATAGCTTGCCAAGCAACGGATCACCGTGTCAGTATGCTCGCTCACAACGGGCGGGTTATCGGTAACTGGTGTCTTTCTGATGGGAGCTTTCATCGTCAAGGCGGGTTACGAGTCTCGTGATCCTACCGCTTTTTGTATGCCTCGGCCTGCGATAGTACGAGCTGATTCGTTCGGAGCGGAGCGTGCAGAATGGCTAACCGGAATTATTCGATATTGCAGGGGTCCTGCCTATCTCAAGTTACAGCGAAGCTGACCAGTCGCTTCCCGGGTGTAAATCCTGATATGCGGGCCACAGCTTAGCAGGGCTCTGGATTTGCCGGAGGCATGCGTATGGCGCTCGACAGAAACAAGCCTGGTGTCAAAGCTCTCCAACATGTCGTGGTTCTGATGATGGAGAATCGCTCCTTCGACCATATGCTGGGATCGCTGAAGGCGGTCAACCCGAAGATTGACGGGCTGACAGGGAATGAATCGAATCCCGATACGACCGGGGCGATCGTCCAGGTGCAGCCGATTGCCGAATACCAAAGCCAGCTTGACCCGGACCCGAATCATCACTTCGCCGGGGTGAACCTGCAGATTTTTGGAGATCCCAGCAAGGGGCCGCCGCTTCCGCCGACGATGCAGGGGTTCGTGAAGAGCTACTTCAACCAGCAGCAGAACGTCGTGCACTCTCACGACGTCATGTATTACTTTACGCCCGAGAAGCTGCCGGTGTTGACGACGCTCGCGACTCGGTTTGCTGTGTTCAATCGCTGGTTCGCTTCGATACCGGGGCCGACCATCTGTAACCGTGCGTTCGCACATTATGGGACGTCGTTCGGGCAGGTGAGCATGAACCTGTTCTACGTGGGGAAGCAGTACAAGAGCATCTACGAGCGCCTGCTGGCGGCCAAGCATACATGCAAGCTGTTTTATTACGACGAGGCCAGCTCGACGATGGAGGTGGTCAACCTTCTGCAAAACCAGCCTTCGCTCTTCGGCACATTTCCAGACTTCCTCAAGGCCTGCGATCAGAATGCGCTGCCGGAGTACTCCTTTCTGGAGCCGAACTACACCGACCACGATGCGCCGGACGGCAGCGGCGAGGCGATCGCCTGCGACCAACATCCTGACCACGACGTGCGTGCCGGCGAACAGTTCATCGCGACCGTGTACAACCGCATCCGCCAGAACCCGAAGCTGTGGCCGAATACCGCGCTGCTGATTGCGTATGACGAGCATGGCGGCATCTACGACCACGTTCCGCCGCCCGCATGCACGCCGGATGGGTTCAGCGCGAAGCCGGTGGATACGGGCACGCAGGACGGGTTCAAGTTTGACCGCCTCGGGGTGCGGGTTCCCGCGGTCCTGGTGTCGCCGTGGGTGGAGAAGGGAAGCGTGATCGATGACGTCTTCGAGCACGCCTCGATCCCGGGAACGATTACGGAGCTGCTTCTGGGCGACTACAGCGCACGCTCTCCGCGTGAGATTGCTGCGAATACCTTCCTGAACTATCTCTCGCTCGACGCCATGCGGGCTGACGGCGACTGCCCAACCTTCGCTCTGGACTGAGCGAGAGGAGGCCGATATGGAAACGATCCGCGTGCCCAGGCCAGCACCTGAGGCCTTTCATAAGAACCGTCGCGTCTCCGATCTGCTGCTATCGCAGGTTGAGCATTTCCGCCATGTGGCGCAGAAGAAGTCGCTGAAGATCGACCCCGAAGTGGCTCGCGATGTGCAGACAGAGGGAGGCGCTGCGCGCTTCATCGCCGCAGTGACGGGTTTGCTTCGCGCAGGCGCTGCGAAAGCGAAGGGCAAAGTGGTTGCGATGGAATCTGGGCGAAGGGCCGCGAGTGAAGGCGCGCAAGACGCGGTTGCGAGTGGAACCGTGCGCAGGATTGCCGCGCAAGCCGAGAC
>JAOAPJ010000384.1 GCA_025462805.1 Acidobacteriaceae bacterium | reverse complement strand
TGGCACCGTGAGGTCATGCACATCGCTGTAGTCGATCTCAGGCATGCTTTAACTCCAGTTGCGCCGGCGCCAGCCAGCAGAGCCCGCCGAGCACGACCAGCAGCATGGCGAAAGCCTGCTCGGTCGTGACCGCATGCAACAGCACCGCTGCATCTGCATAGTCCCCCGAGAGCGGCGCCAGCAGGAAGCGCAACACGCCCTCGCCAAACAGAGCCAGTCCCAGCACCTCTCCGCGCCGGCGCTGCTGACGCAGCATGGTCACCAGAATCGCCGCCAGCGTGAAGTGCACGATTGCGCTGTAGATCTGTACCGGATGCAGCGGGATGCCCAGCGGGACTCCGGCCGTCCGTGCCGCGAAGTGGCTGCTGTAGGTAGCGCCCCAGGACAGCGTTGTCGGCGCACCATAGTGCGTGCCGGCAGCGAAGTCGCCGATGTCGAGGATGCCTGCCGCCAACGCCGCCGCGGGTGCGGCAGCATCCAGAGCACTCCACACCGGGACACGTGCCCACAACAGGTACACAATGCCGGCCACCGCTGCCAGTGCGGCACCAAAGCCCGCGGTGCTGCCCGAACTCAGCGTTCCCGTCGCCACAATCAGGAGTGGCGCCTCGAGAAACCCACGCCAGTTTTCCAGGGCGACGGCGAGACGCGCGCCGGCGACGGCGGACACGACGACGATCAGTCCAGCGTTCTGAATCCTCGTGACGTCCAGCGCCAAACGCCGCGCAATGCTGCTCCACAGCGCAACACCGCAGCCCGCCGCGACCAGCGCGAGGACTCCCCACGTGGAGATGACAAATGTGCCGAACTGAAGGAAGCGAGGATACATCGTTAATGCACGTTCCTCGCGGCAGCGGACGAAAGGTTCAGCAGAAAGGAAGAAACCGACCCGCGGGGCCGTGCAGGGCGCGCTGGTGAACCCGTCCTAAGACGGTGGGACTCTCCGCAGCTCTTTAGGCATTCCGGACTGGCGGACACTGCACACCGAGCCAATTATTCGAGTCGAGTCCCTGTTCAATGAGTATAGGTTCTACCAGCGTTAGCTCCGCACCTGCTTTGCAGGCCGGTTCTGATTCGGATGCTACCGAGCGGAGACGCGCTTTGCAAGCTACCCTTTTGGGGGATGGCTTGCACGCCCCCGATGCACCACCCTGTCAGGCTGCTTACGCGTTCGTTTCAGTGCTATCAAACAGCATGTCGCTCTCGTTCGCCTCCTGGATCAGCGATCGATCGAGTTGCTTGCTCGGATGCACCCCGAGCGTGCGCAGCATCTCCGCCTGCCGGACCAGGTTGCCGCGGCCCCGCGTCAGCTTGTCGAACGCCGCGTCATATGCTCCGCGCGCCTGCTCCAATTCCTTGCCTACGCAGCTCAGATCCTCTACGAAGGCCGCAAACTTGTCATAAAGCTGCGCGCCACGCTCCGCGATCTGCCGCACGTTCCGGCTCTGATCCTCCTGCTTCCACAGATGCGCCACCGTGCGCAGCACAAACAGCAGCGTGCTGGGGCTCACTAGCAGAATGTTCTTCTGCCACGCATCCAGCCACAGGTTGCTGTCTGTCTCCAGCGCCAGCAGAAAGGCCGGCTCAATCGGCACAAACAGGATCACAAAATCCAACGTCTCGAGTCCCGGCAGCCGCTGATAATTCCGCATCGCCAAACCCCGGATGTGCTCCCGCACGGAGCCTGTGTGCCGCACCGCCGCTGCCCGCCGCCCGGCCTCATCCTCGGTATTCGCGTAATCGCTGTACGCGATCAGAGAGACCTTCGCGTCCACCACCAGCTTGCGTTCGCCGGGCAGCTGCACGATTACGTCCGGTTGGGCGCGTGTCGCGTCGTCGCGCGTAATGCTGTGCTGCACCGTGTACTCGTGGCCGCGACGCAGGCCGGCCGCCTCGAGGATGCGCTCCAGCACCATCTCGCCCCACGCTCCCTGCTGCCGGGTCGAGCCCTTCAGTGCCCGTGTCAGATCCTTCGCCTCGTCCGCCAGTCGCTGGTTCATCTCGAGCAGCGACGTCACCTGCTGCGCCAGCGCGCTGCGGTCCTTGCTCTCCTCCACGTAGACGTGGTCGACCCTCTTCTGGAACTCCTCGAGCCGCGTCTTCAACGGCTCCAGCAGGTGCCCCAGGTTCGCCCGGTTCTGCTCCGCAAAGCGGCGCGACTTGTCCTCCAGAATCTCGTCAGCCAGCGTACGGAACTGGTGGCTCATGCGATCGCGCGCGTCATCCCACAGCGCCATCTTCTCCTCCTGGGAGGCCCGTTCGGCGGCCAGCGTGGCAGCTAGGGATGCGCTCCGGCGGGCAGCCAGCAGATACCCAACCAGCGCGCCCACAGCCAGCCCGGCAACCAGTGTGAACAGCGGGTCCGCGATCATTGCGACCGGGGTGTTAGCGATCATTGCGACCAGCAAATTGATGGCGGCATCCATTGTTGTGTTGATGATTCGGACTCTACCTGTTTCGCGGGTGTTCTGCGGGGTCGGATCAAGCAGGTGCGCCTGCCTTTACACCCCCTGCACCCCCCAGTAGACTTGGGAAGTTTGAGGCCGGCATCGGCACGGAGCAAAGCCCCGCAGACGCGGTGTTGTCTAGTTGCGTTCCTGATATTCTCAAACCATCACATTTCATCCGATTTAGCTGGTCGAGGAGAAGCGCATGGCGGCAGTGGACGAGAAAGTAAAGCAGATCATCGTGGAACAGCTCCAGGTAGATGAGGCCGAGGTCACTCCCAGCGCCTCCTTCCAGGAAGACCTCGGTGCCGATTCGCTCGATGTCGTCGAGCTGGTGATGCAGTTCGAAGAAGCCTTCGACATGGAAATCCCCGACGAGGATGCCGAGAAGATCAAGACGGTCAAGGACGCCACCGAATACATCGAGAAGCACGCGAAGGCTGGTAAGTAACTTTGCGTTGCGATCGACGGGTCGTGGTCACGGGGCTTGGCCTCATCGCCGGCCCCGGCAATACTGCTCCGGAGCTCTGGAAAAACCTCTTGGCCGGCAAGAGCGGCATGGCGCCGATCACTGGCTTTGATACCACGGGCTTTTCCGTTACCTTTGCTGCCGAAGTCAAGAACTTCGATCCCCTGCAGTTCATCGAGAAGAAGGAATCGCGCAAGATGGGGCGGTTCATTCACTTCGCCATTGCTGCTGCCGACGAAGCGATGAAGCACTGCGCCCTGGTCGTGACGCCCGAGAACGAAGAACGCGTTGGCGTGCACATCGGCTCCGGCATCGGTGGCTTCGACATCATCGAGCGCGAGCACAGCAATATGCTCAACGGCGGCCCGCGCAAGATCTCCCCATTCTTCATCCCCGCGGCGATCGTCAACCTGGCTGCCGGCCAGGTCAGCATCCGCTACGGCGCCAAGGGACCGAATGAGGCGACGGCCACCGCCTGCACCACCAGCGCCCACTCCATTGGTGATGCCTACCGCATCATCGAGCGCGGCGATGCTGACGTCATGATCGCCGGTGGCGCTGAAGCGGCCATCACCCCCATGGGTGTCGGCGGCTTCGCCGCCATGAAGGCGCTCTCCACCCGCAACGATGATCCTGAACACGCCTGCCGCCCCTTTGATAAGGACCGCGACGGATTCGTCGTGGGCGAGGGTGCAGGCATCCTGATCCTCGAAGAGGTGGAGCACGCGAAGGCGCGCGGTGCGAAGATCCTCGCCGAAATCATCGGCTACGGCATGAGCTCGGATGCCTACCATATGACCGGCATGGCCGCCGAAGGGGAAGGCTGCTTCCGCGCCATGCGCAACGCCATCCAGTCCGCCGGACTCACCCCCGACAAGATTGACTACGTCAACGCGCACGCCACCTCGACGCCGCTGGGCGATGCACTCGAATCCGCTGCCATGAAGAAGCTCTTCGGCGAGCGCGCCCTCAGCGGTGCCATGCTGGTGAGCTCCACCAAGTCGATGACCGGCCATCTGCTCGGCGGCGCCGGCGGCCTCGAAGCCGGTATTACCATCATGGCGCTGCAGGAACAGCTCGCGCCCCCCACTACCAATCTGGTCAATCAGGATCCCGCCTGCGAGCTGCACTACGTGCCCAACAAGCCCCAGCAGCACGCCATGGAGTACGCGCTCTCCAACTCCTTCGGCTTCGGCGGCACCAACGGCTCGCTCGTCTTCAAACGCTGGACGGAATAGCTGGCTGCTTTGCGTGCGGCAGAGCGCTGCGGAGGCTTCCGCGGCGCCCTTGTCTTTCTTCTACGCGACGGCGGAGGTCGGATGGGCCTCCAGTATCGAAACATCCAGCTCCGGCACTGGTATGTTGCGCGCGAGTGTGAAGCCTGCCGTTTCCAGCAACTGTCGCCACTCGTAGTCGCTGCGCTCGCGGCCGCTGGTCACGGCTAGCATGTTCAGGTCGCTCATGAAACGCGTGACCAGCTCCGGCGCTGGTCCTGAAACAATATCCGGCAGAACAAACTCGATCACCAGCACAGCTCCGGCGGGTGGCACAACGGCCCGGCAGTGGCGGAGGATCGCGACCGCCTTCTCATTCGTGTAGCCGTGCAACACATGCTTCAGCATGTAGACATCGGCGCCGGGAGGCACTGTCCCGGACAGATCGGCTGCGATCAGCTCGCAGCGGCCTGCCAGCGACGATGCTTGGAAGCGAGCCGCCGCCGCATCGATGGATGCATCTCTGTCCACCAGCATGCCGCGCAAGTTAGGGTGGCTCTCCAACACGGCGCAGAGGAGCGCCCCGCCTCCACCCCCGAGATCGGCGACCACGCCGCTGGCGGGAAACGGCCACGCATCGACGATGGGCGCGTAGTTCTCTGCCGGACTTGTACCCATGACCGCGCGAAAGATCGCGTTGGCCGCCTCCGGATCCTGCGACCAGCGGGACGCGATGCTTGCCTGCTCCATCACCTGGGCGGCGTTCTGCCCGGTGCGGACGCACTCGCCAAGCTGCGACCAGAAGTCCGCAAGCAGATCGGCCCAGAAGACCACAGCGGACCAAGCCGATTCTGGCGCGTCCTTGCGCAGTGGCTCGCCCAGCGCAGTGAGGCGGAAGTGCTGCGGTCTGGTCTCGGCGAGCAGGCCCAATGCTGCCATCGCCCGCAGCAGCCGGTACATGGATGAGGGATCTGCCTTGCACCACTTTGCAACCTGCGCCACGCTGCGCTCCGCATCGCCCAACGCATCGGCAACGCCGAGGCGGGCTGCCGCGCACAGCACGCAGCTTGGTCCGAAGGACATCGCCATCTCGAGCAGCTCGTTGGAGGCGATTACATTTCCGATTGCGCGCTTCGCTGGCATGGCTTGTCCTCTATCCGCTGCCATCCATCATGCGCTGGCAGCGGCCCGCGCAGATTGTAAGAAATGGAAGCGAGACGATCTCAGCGTAGGCCGGAGGACCAGCGCCGCTGATTTCGACGGAGTTGCGCCAGCGGCTCGCTCGTCTTCAAGCGCTGGGCGCAATAAGCAGGACTCGCACGATCTCACGCCGCGCCCAACGGCCGGCGTTTCTCTTTGTCAGCAGGTGTGCCTCTCTCGTTCGCAACCATCGCCAGCAGCTCGACCCCCGTCATCCGCGCTTTCGCAGCCTACCCCTGCCCCAACCCCGCGCGGGAAATCGATTCTCCTGCCCGATGCCAGCCCAGACCTGAGATATGGAAGCTCTCAGGCCCCCGAGAGGCTCGCCAGCTCAGCCGCATCCGTAACCACCGGCAGGTTCCTCTCCCGCGCGATCCGCATATCCTGATCTGCGCCCTTGGACTCGCCGGGAATGCGAAACACTGCCTCGCAGCGGGACAACAGGCGATGGGCCACCGGATAAAGGTAGGACTCGGAGACCGCGTCCCCCAGCCGCCGCGAGCCCGCCTGCCGGGCAAGCGGCAACGCCACCCATTCGCCGATCAACGGGATGTGGCCCGCCGCATAAACCTGCAACGCTGCAGCCTCCAGCCGGTCCAGGTTCTGCTGTATCCGGCTAGGGTCGTCTTCCGTGCCGGATCGATAAGGTCCGGCCACCAAAACCAAAAGCGCACGTGAGGATGGCATCGTCTCTCCTTAGCAGAGAACCCTAGCAGATTCGTGCAGAAACGTGCAATCTCGTGCACTCAGCCATTCCGGGAATTCCCCACCGCCCGTTCTCCTCGTCCGACGTCTGCGCTACAGTGCATGTGTGCTCACCCGCCAGCGCAAGCAGCACATCCTGCAAATGCTTCGCAAAGATGGTCAGATCGTCGCGAAGACAGTCAGTGAACAACTCGGGCTATCGGAAGACACCATCCGGCGCGATCTGCGCGAGCTGGCAGCAGACGGTCTCCTGCTCCGCGTGCATGGCGGCGCTCTGCCGTCGTCGCCGGCCATGGGAGACTTCGCCGCCAGGCTCTCCGTCGCCAGCGAGGAGAAGCGCGCCATCGGCCGCGCCGCGGCTACCATGGTGCGCGCCGGACAGACTGTCATCCTGGATGGAGGCACCACCGCAGTGCAGATCGCCCGGCACTTCAGCCCCGATCTGGATGCCACCGTGGTCACCCACAGCCCCACCATCGCAGTGGAGTTGGTCTCTCATCCGCGCATGCGGGTTTTGCTCATCGGTGGCACGCTCTTCAAGCACTCAGTCGTGGCCGTTGGCGCTGCCGCCATCGAGGCCATCCGGCGCATTCACGCAGACGTCTACTTCATGGGCGTCACCGGCATCCATGCAGATTTCGGACTGACCACCGGTGACTACGAGGAAGCGCACGTCAAGCGGGCCCTCAGCGCCAGCGCCGCGGAGACCATCGTGCTCGCGTCGTCAGAGAAGCTCAACGCCGCTTCACCCTATGCGGTTGCTGCTCTCAGGGAGATCAATGGAATGATCGTGGCGCACGAAACGCCGAAGGCCAAGCTCGCCCCGTTTCGCAAACGAGGCGTCAACATCATCACCGCCCCGCGTTGATCGCCGCGGTTGAGCCGCCCCGATCACCGCATCCCCGATTACCGTAGGCCGGAGGCCACCAGCGCCGCTGACTTCGACGGAGTTGCGAGTTCCGGCCGCGGCGTCGCGTACGCCTTGTACACCGAGATGTGAAAGCAGGATTGCTTGAACTCCTCCTCCACATCGATCTTGCCCACCGTCTGGAGTGGCAACAGATAGGCCCGCATCCATGCGACCTCGTACGCGGACAGCCCCTTCTTCGCGATGTCCACCGCCCCGCCGGTGAGATGGGGAGACGCGACATCGCCCTCGGCCGGCGCCGCGTTTCCGTTGATGTGCAGCAGGTGCCGCTGATACTCAATCGTGCGCACGGCGGAGTTCACCTGCAGCGGCTTGTGAAAACGCTCGTAGTGCGCGCGCGCCAGGTCGGTCAGAAAATGACCGGTCCAGGTGCGGCAATACCGCCGGTTCGTCGGCAGCCGGCCGTCCACATGCATTGACGCCGTCTCCGGCAGCGACACCAGGCCGCCCGCATGACGAAGCGCGTTCAGATCGACGTCATCCTTCACCCGCAGCAGGCCATCCTGCTCGGCGCGCTCATTCTGCCGCACCAGCGACTCGTGCGTCCCGCGCAACGGCGGCAGATTCATCATGGCCAGCGGCCGCTCAGGCAGCTTCAGCGATGCGGTGTCCGAAGCATCAGCCGTGCTCTCCCCCCCGGCCACGCGCTGCGCCTCGGCGCGGGCAGCAAGCCGCACCGCGTCCGTCCCGTGACGGCGTGCATGCTTCAGCGCGCGTGCCGTGTGCGGGCGCACGTGATCCCGCCGGCGGCGTGCATGGGCCCGGCGGGGCCGCGGCTCTTGGGCACGCAACGACGCGCGATGCCCCGCGGTGAGGCTACGGTGTCGCGCCGCCAGCCCCACGCCGGGCGACAGCAGAACCGCACACCAAAGCAGCAGTGAAAGCCACAAGGCAGGAGTTCCTGCCAAAGATCGTAGGTAAGGGTGAAGACAGCGCATGCTCGAGAGCAGGTGCGCGAAGAATGCCAGAGAGTTTCATCCTAGCCCCGGTCCCGCCTGCAGCAGAGTGCCGAGGCGGGTACATAAGGGGTTCTGGCTCAGTTTTTCTGTCGATTCGGATGGTGATCGTAACAGCGGTAGCTACGAACCAAATGCCGCCACGCCGGCCTCGGCCACGGCGTGGTCCTGCTCGCCGGATCCGCCGCTCACTCCGACCGCACCCACCACCGCGCCGCCCTTCTTCAACGGAATGCCACCAGCAAAGATCATCACCTTGCCATTGTTGGAAGCATGAATGCCGAAGAACTGACCGCCCGACTGCGAAGCCCCCGCCAGGTCCTTGGTCGAAATGTCGAACGCACGTGAGGTCCAGGCCTTCTTGATCGAGATGTCCACCGACCCCAGCCACGCGCCGTCCATCCGCACATGCGCCACCAGATTGCCGCCCTCGTCGGCGACGGCAATGTTCATCGGCTGACCGATCTCTTTCGCCTTCTTCTCTGCTGCTGCAATGACGCGGCGCGCCGCGTCCAGGTTGACTTCACTCGCCATCGTTCTCTCCTTGAATCCTGTCCAAGTCTATCTCTGCATGACAGATAACGGATTAACCCACTTTCGCTCGAAGCAGATGGGACTGACGCACTCACCGGGAGAGATACACCGTGCAGTCTTCCGCGCTCGAGCCGACCCGGTCCGCGAGGCAGTCCATCGCGTCCATGGCCACCGTAGCCTTCCAGATCCGCTCAAGAAATGGGGCGCGGTCCAGAACATCGCGCAGCTCATCATTGATATAGACCACGGCCACCTCTCTCCGCTCCCGCTCCAGAGACTCGCCGAGATTCCGCAGCACCCGCTCCAGGACCGGACGGCAGAACGGATGATAGAGGTACAGGAGCAGCGGTCCGTTGGGAAAGACATACCTCGCAGCGTCCCCCAGCAGCACGTCGATCGGCGGCGCCTCTCGATGCCTCGAGACGTAACGCGTCGCATTCTCCAGCGCGATGCCGTGCAGCGACGGCACGATCTCCACCCCAACCACCTGCCGAAACGGATACTCCGAGGCCAGCAACAGGGCGCGCCCCTTCCCGCAGCCCAGGTCGATGAAGGTGGCTCCGTCACGGAACCGCGCCGGCACCTGCTCCAGCACGCGATGGAACACTGAGACGCCGATGCCGTAGTACGCCGTATTCCAGAGATCGTTCCGGCTTCCAGTGGCCAGCGCTTCCCCGCGAATTAATCCGCTGGTGTCCACCCCGTGTTCGCGGTCGAAGGCGTGCTCGTCCGTCGGCTGCCAGAGCGTTGGATCCCTTTCTGGCTGGCGCGGATGCCGGGCCAGCCTGGCCCGCAGACGCTCACGCGCCGCGGCGGCGGCCACCCGCCAGCCATGGTTCGCAACGATCTGCCGCGCCTCGCGGAAGGCTCGACGCCAAAGCATGCCTTCATCTTGCACGCACTCACACGAAAGTGGAGGGGGTGACATTCTGCTCCGAAGTGGCTCGCAAGGTAATCAGGTAACAGATTCGTTGATCAACTTATTACAGAG
>JAOAPJ010000366.1 GCA_025462805.1 Acidobacteriaceae bacterium | reverse complement strand
CACCGGCTACGCCTGCCGGTACCGTAAATCTCCCACCTTGCAATGCCGAATCCTAGGCGAAAGTCGACTATGCGACGTCGAAAGGTCGCTTAAGTTCCAAATTGAAACTCACACTTGGCTTCGGCGCCATTCCCCAAACAACGTACTCTCCCGGTCAACGAGAGGTCACATCGCTTCCGGATTGTGCAGAAGTGTAGCCCGAATCTGCACAATCTGTCCCCACGCCAACAAGTTCCTAAGTGGAGAACCATGGCGCATAACGTCCAATATCCGCTACATACTCCTATGTATTGGAATCCGGGCCTGTTTCGGGTGGTAACCGCCCCCGCCGGGAGGCTGAGGCCAAGATGCGGCAGCCCGCTCCGCTGCCGAAGAGGCTTTAGGGGTGTTTGCTGGAAGACTACCGACCCTGTGTCTCCTGCGCCGGCAGCGCCTGCACTTTGCTGTGCTTAGCGGAGTAGGTGAAGTAGATCACCAGGCCAACGACCAGCCACACAACCACGACGATCCAGGTAATCAACGGCAGCGAAATCATCAGATAAAAAGCCGAGAGGATGCCCAGGATCGGGACGAGTGGGACCAGCGGTGTTTTGAATGGTCGATGCAGGTCAGGGTGCCGCTTGCGCAAGATCCAAACGCCGGCACTCACAATGGAGAAGGCCAGCAGCGTGCCCATATTCACCAGCTCGGAGAGCCGATCGATGTTCAGGACTGCCGGCAGGAACGCCACGATCGAGCCGACGAGAATGTTAGAGATCCACGGCGTGCGGAACTTCGGATGAATCGCGCTCGCCCACTTGGGCAGCAGGCCATCGCGTGACATCGAGAAGAAGACACGTGACTGTCCCAGCAACATAACGAGCATGACCGTCGCCAGGCCGAAGACCGCGCCCACCTTCACCAGCAGGCTGCCCCAGGTAACGCCGGTCGCGTCGATGCCGACGGCCACCGGGTCGCCCACATTCAGCATCCGGTAGTTCACCAGGCCGGTCAGCGTGAGCGAGACCATGATGTAAAGAATGGTGCAGACGACCAGGGACCCAAGGATGCCGATCGGCATATCGCGTTGCGGGTTGCGCGCCTCCTGCGCCGCCGTCGAAACAGCATCGAAGCCGATGTAGGCGAAGAACACCGACGCTGCTCCTGCAGCGATCCCGTTGATGCCAAAGTTTCCTGCTGCGTCCTTGGGCGGGATAAAGGGATGCCAGTTCATCCTCCGCAGCTCCGGATGGTGGAGCAGATAGTGAATGCCCACCACGAGGAAGACACCGACGCAGGTAAGCTTCACGATGACGATCAGGGTGTTGAAATTGGCCGACTCCTGGATGCCGACGACCAGGATCGCCGTCACCAGCAGGATTACCAGAAAGGCGATCAGGTTGAAGACGCCTGTGACGTGCGGCAAGTGCGAGTAATCGGTGCCGGGCGGAAGCGCGCCGGCGGACAACCATCGACCGTGGAAGTCATAGATCGTGGTCCCGGTCGTAGCCGTAAATCGCGCGATCCCTGGCGAAAGATGGATGTGCAACTGCTCAAGCAGGGATACGAAGTAGCCCGACCATCCGGAGGCCACCGTCGCTGCGCCAAAGGCGTACTCCAGCACCAGATCCCAGCCAATGATCCAGGCCACGAACTCACCCAGCGTCGCATACCCATAGGTGTAAGCGGAGCCGGCGATCGGGATGATCGAGGCAAACTCTGCATAACAAAGGCCAGCGAAAGCGCAGGTGATGCCCGCCAGCACGAAGCTGAGCGCGATGGCCGGACCTGCATGCTTCGCAGCGGCCTGCCCGGTAAGCACGAAGATGCCGGCTCCGATGACTGCACCGATGCCAAGGGTGATCAGGTTGACAGGCCCGAGCGAGCGCTTGAGCGTCTGTTCTCCCTCCTCATGGGCCTCCTCTAGCAGCGCCGAGAGGGGTTTGGTAGCAAGAAGTCTAGGCAAACGGTGTTTCCTCCAAAATCTGTCGGGGAATGGATCGTCTTGCTGCGGGCGCATGGCCGCGGGTCGGGCGGCGCATCTCACGCCTGACGATCAGTTCTACCGTAAATGGGCGAGAAAGTCCCGAACCCTTTCCTCACTGCTCAGGCGCCCCTGCGGGAGCAGCGCGGAGATCATTGCGACTGTATCCGCCCCCGCTCCGATCACTTCAGGCGCATTCTCCTCAGTGATGCCGCCAATCGCCACCAGTGGCAGATCGGTGAGGGCACGGGCAGACGTCACTCCGTTCAGACCGATCAGGGGATCAGGGTTGCGCTTGGATTGCGTGCCGAAAACCGGGCCGATAGCCACATAGTCGGCCACCTCCATCGCGGCCACGGCCAGCAACTGTTCGGCATTGTGTGTCGACACGCCTAGCAACGGCTCGTCTCCAAGAGCCTCGCGCGCCTCGTCCGGCGGCATGTCCTGCTGTCCAATGTGCACCCCGTCAGCCGCGGTGAGCGCGCACAGGTGCACGCGATCGTTCAGGATCAGGGTCGACTCGCCTGGAGGAAAGATGGCGCGAAGCAGTCGCATCCGCTCGACGACTTGCTCATCGCCCGCGGTCTTATCGCGGTATTGGGTCCAGCGCACACCGGCATCGTAGAGCGCGCGTGCCGCTGCCTCAAGAGAGAGGCCGGCGCCATACAGCGCCTCCGCGTCAAGGATGGGGTAGAGCCGCGGAAGCTTCAGCGAGCGCGTCAAGCGACCGGTGCATCCGCTGTGGGCCCGTAGACACCTGGCACCTTGACATCATTCAGCCGCAGGTACACGCCCAATTGCGCACGGTGGTGGATCAGATGGTTCAGCACCCAGGTGCGGATGGCGCTCCGGCGCGCCAGGCGAAGCACTACTTGGCCCTTGAAGGTCATCACAAACTCCTGCTCCAGAGCCGCGTCATCGCTTGCGGCCAACTCAGCCTCCGCCTCAGCCACCCAGGCATCAAAGCGCTCCAGTATCTGCTGGCTTGACGCAGGCCGGAAGTAGACCTTCTCGCAGGCCTGGTCGGGCGCCACTTCCACACGTCCTTCACGCAGCGTGTCGGTGAGCCAGCTCGGGATGGAGGCTACGTGCCCTGCCAGTCGGCCCATTGACATCGACTTCTCGTGAGGCTTCCAGTCGAATCGGCCTTCGGGTACGGCGGCGAGCACGCGACGCGTACTCGCCATCTCGGCTGCGAACTCTGGTATCAGCAACTCCACTAGGGTTGGCATCGCAGTAGCTCCTCTGCAATCGCAGATCTCCGGGCTAGACGGCCAGCAAGGCTGCCTTGCGTTCCTTCTCCCGTTCGAAGAAGCGCTCCATGAACTTGGTATCGAAGCGGCCCTCGCGGAACTCCGGGTCGGCAAAGATAGCCTGATGCAGCGAAATGGTCGTGTGGATGCCTTCGACGACAAACATCTCCAGTGCTCGCTGCATGCGCGCCATGGCCTCCGGCCGATCCTCGCCGTGCACGATCAGCTTAGCGATCAGCGAGTCATAATACGGGGGCACAAAACCCTCCGCATACTGCGCCGTATCGACACGCACTCCGTTGCCGCCGGGCACGTTAAAGACATTGATTTTGCCGGCCGATGGGGTGAACTTCTCCGGATGCTCAGCGTTCACCCGGCACTCGATCGCATGGCCGTGAATCGTCACAGGATCGGGAACGAAATCGGAGAGCTTCTCATCCGAAGCGATGCGAAGCTGCGCCTTCACCAGGTCGATCCCGGTCACCATTTCCGTCACCGGATGCTCCACCTGAATACGCGTGTTCATCTCGATGAAATAGAGCTTCCCGTCCTCATCCATGAGGAACTCGATGGTCCCGGCGTTCTGGTATCCGATGTGCTCCAGGCAACGGCGAATCGTCTTGCCGATCTCATCGCGCATCTTGGCGTCGACCTGCAGCGACGGCGCCTCTTCAATCAGCTTCTGGTGGCGCCGTTGTATCGAGCACTCGCGTTCGCCCAGTGACATCACGTGACCGTGCTGGTCCGCCAGCACCTGAAACTCGATGTGGCGGGGCTGCTCGATGAACTTCTCCATGTAGAGGTCGCCGTTTCCGAAGGCGTTCGTTGCCTCCGTCTGAGCGGCATGAAAGAGCTGGGGCAGCTCTTCCTTGCTGCGGACGACGCGCATGCCGCGTCCGCCACCGCCGGCGGACGCCTTGAGAATGACGGGATAGCCCACTGATTTCGCCCACTCGAGTGCTTCCCCTTCGCTCTGGATCACGCCCTCGGAACCCGGCAGGATCGGCACCTTGGCCTTCTTCATGGCCATGCGCGCCTTCTCCTTCTCGCCCATCAGTCGCGTCACCTCGGGCGGCGGTCCGATGAACTTGATGTTGGACGCGCGGCACACCTCGGCGAAGTTTGCGTTCTCGCTCAGCAGCCCATAGCCGGGGTGGATGGCGTCGACATCGGCGATCTCGGCCGCCGAGATGACCGCCGGCACGTTCAGGTAGCTCTCTGCAGAGCGCGGCGGCCCGATGCAGATGGCCTCATCGGCGAAGCGCACATGGAGTGAATTGCGGTCAGCCTCGCTATAGACGGCCACAGTACGAATGCCGAGTTCCTTGCACGCGCAGATCACACGCAGCGCAATCTCGCCGCGATTGGCGATCAGGACTTTCCGAAACATGCCTTCCCTTCGCGCGCCCGCTCCGGTGAAGCGAGGGGCGTGGTCACTCCGTTAGCGGACCCGGACGGAGAACAGCTTCTGTCCGTACTCCACCGGCTGGCCGGTCGTCACAAAGCGCTTCACGATCTCGCCCGCGACGTCGGATTCGATCTCGTTCATCAGCTTCATCGCCTCAACGATGCAAAGCACCTGGCCCATCTCGACCGTATCGCCAGGCTTGACGAACGCGGGCGAGCCCGGCGACGGCGATTCATAAAACGTGCCGACGATGGGCGACTTCACGATGTGCAGTCCGGCCTCATCGTCGACCGGAGCCGCGGCCTCTCCTGCTGCCGCAGGTCCAGGGGCGGCCACACTGCCAGCAGGGTGGGCGTGAGCAACATGCGCCGGCGCATACGCTGCTTGCTGTGCGGTCAGGTGAGCCAGGTTCACCTGCTGGGCCGCACCGGCGAACTTCAGACGAATCTTCAGGTCGCCCCGCTCAAGATCGAACTCGCCGATTTCGTTTTCTTTTAGAAACTCAATGAGCTGTTTCAGCTCTGCTATCTCTTCCGGATTCATGCGTCCCAGTCTCTTCCCCTAGTGCTGCGAACCAGTGCTGCAAACCCTGCTCTACAGCTCGATCCACGCCTTGGTGGCCGGTGTCAGCACGCGTGCACCGCGCCGCTCCACGACCACAGTGTCCTCGATGCGCAGCCCAAAGGCGCCCGGGATGTAAATACCAGGCTCGATGGTAATGACCATGCCCTTGGTTAGCAACGTCTGCTGGCCGGCGCCGATGCGCGGCTGCTCGTGAATCTCCAGCCCGACCCCATGGCCGGTGGAGTGTGTGAAGTACTCCGCCAGCTCTGCATCCCGCAGAACGCTGCGCGCCGCCTCGTCCACATCTCCCGCCAGCACACCCGCGGCGACTCGGGCGACTGCGTTCTCCTGTGCTCGCAGCACCGCGTCATAGGCGGTACGCTCCGGCGCGGTCGCACGTCCCATGTGCACGGTGCGGGTCATGTCTGAGCAGTAACCGTTGAGAATAACACCGAAGTCGAGCGTGACGAACCCGCGACGAGGCACCTTCGCCATCGACGCAGTGCCATGAGGCAACGCCGAGCG
>JAOAPJ010000363.1 GCA_025462805.1 Acidobacteriaceae bacterium | reverse complement strand
GCGGCGGGAAGCGTTCCGCCATCTGTGCGAAGTGCGGCCCTAAGCCGGTGTCTGCTGCGAAGAGAACGTCGCCATCCGCGGCTTCCACCCGGAACCCGCACCACAACGTTCGATTGCGATCGAAGGGACCCCGGGCGGAGAAGTGCTGTGCCGGCACGCAATGGATCTTGACCTCGCGGAAGCGCTCCTGCTGCCACCAGTCCAGCTCGATGATGGACCGGAAGCCGAGCCGTCGCACGCTCTCCGCCACACCCAACGGGCAGTACAGCGTGGGAGCATCACGCCGACGCAGCCGCAGCAGCGTTCCGGTATCCAGGTGGTCATAGTGGTTATGGCTCAGCAGCACAACGTCGATCGGGGGCAGATCCTCGAAGCGGATCCCTGGCATACGATGGCGCCTCGGCCCCGCGAACTGTACCGGGCTGGCGCGTTCGCTCCAGATCGGATCAGTAATGATATTGAGTTCGCCGATCTGCAACAGCACTGTGGCGTGATTAATGAAGGTCACGCATAGCTGCCCGCAGGTCAGCCGCTGCGCTGGAGGAGCGCCCCAAGGCGCAGCGATCCAGGGGCGCCATGCCGCCTTCTCGCGATGCGTGAGCCACTCGAACATGGCACGCACCCCGCCTTGTCTGGGTGCACCCGGTGTGAAGAAGCGACCATTCTGGTAATGGTCAGAGTCCGGCCAGCGCATGCTTGTATCAACGCACGTAGAAGGCTTCCTTTGCAAATGACGATCCGATGAAATCGCACGCAGAGTGCCCACTCAGTGACCGCTGGCCGCGGGGCGGCCATGGACACCCCGGATGAACAGCGTCGACGGAACAGCCCCCAGCATCACCCAGCCCATCACGCGGAAGCAGTCCATGAAGCCAAGGAACTGTGCCTGCGCGCCGAGTGGCGATATACGTTAGCGATCGCGGCTGCATGGACATCTGCTGCGGAGATGTCGCGCCGCGCGATGAAGCTGGTGATGGCCCGCGGGTCGCTGCGGTGATCATCAGCA
Source organism: Acidobacteriaceae bacterium (assembly GCA_025462805.1). The sequence goes on along the minus strand of JAOAPJ010000363.1, from coordinate 4,430 downwards.
CGCTCGAGGGCACGTCATGTTCAGCCGGCTTGAAGAAGACACGGCCGCACTCGGCTATGCGCGCGATCATCTGATCGAGTACCTCATTAGCCTGGGTTGCGCGAAGCGAGCACGAACAGCGCGTCGCTGGTCGCGGCCTCTGTGTAGTTCTCTCCAAGATCAGGCCTGAGGTCATCGACCGTGCGCAGCGGAGCACGCCCCGACCTTCCATACACGCTGTGGCACACTGAGGGACATGGTGGACGTAGCGATCGTGGGGGCCGGACTGGCCGGCCTCAGCTGTGCTGTGCGTCTGGAGAGCGCCGGGATATCCATCAAACTCCTGGAGGCGGAAGATGCGCCGGGTGGCCGCCTACGCACCGATCAGGTTGACGGCTTTCGCCTGGATCGCGGCTTTCAAGTGCTGCTGACCGCATACCCCGAGCTTCCTTATCACTTCGATACGAAGGCCCTGCGGCTTCGTCCTTTTGTGAATGGCGCGCTGGTTCGGCACGCTCGGCGCTTTCACCGCTTCGTGGATCCCTTCCGCAGTTCGCTCGGCGACGCAATGAGTACAGCGTTGGATCCCCTCGTCACTTTTGGAGATAAGCTGCGTGTCGCGCGTCTGCGTGCTGCGGTTCGCAAAGCTGAACCATCCAGCCTCTTTCGCAAAACCGAGACCACCACGCGACAGTTCCTGGAGGAGTACGGCTTCTCATCCAAGATGATCGATCGATTTTTCACGCCGTTCTACGCTGGGATCTTTCTAGACCGCGAGCTCGTCACCTCCAGCCGGTGGTTCGAATTTCTGTTTCACATGTTTGCCTATGGCAATGTTGCGGTTCCAGAGAATGGGATGGAGATGCTGCCGCGGCAACTGGCTGTCCGGCTCCACAGCGAAACACTGGAGACGAAGGTCTGCATCAGCGGCGTACGGCGCGATGGAGACCGATTCATCTTGGAGGCTGGGAAGGGTAGGAGTTACCAGGCACGACAAGTGGTGCTCGCTACGGATCAGGCGCGTGCACGCTCGCTGATTGGCACGCTCGTAGGCCGCAGCCGATTCGGCAGAGAGGCCGTCCAATGGAACCGCACCACAACCTTCTATTACGCCGCCGAGCGGTCGCCCGTGGACGGGCCCATTCTCGTCCTGAACGGCGACGGGCCGAACGCGGGACCGGTGAACAACGCTGTGGTCATCAGTCAGGCAAGCGAGCGGTACGCTCCCCCGGGAGCACATCTCGTGGCGGCAAGCGTCGTCGGCCGGGCGCCTCAATCCGAACGCCAGATGGAGCAGTTAGAGCGCGAAACTCGGGAGCATTTGCAGCGGTGGTTCGGTCAGGATGTCGTGCGGTGGGCAGTGGTCGGAGGGTACCCCATCGTGCAGGCGCTTCCCCTATGCCGGCACGTGGATTGGCAGCAGAACTCGCCGCGTGTGGGCGATGGTGTCTATCTGTGCGGAGACTACCGGGAGAACCCGTCCACGCAGGGCGCGCTCGCCTCGGGCCGCCGCGCCGCGGATGCTGTTCTTAGCCAGACCAGCTGACGGCATCGTTTTGACGTCAGTTCGGCCATTTTGCTATCGTTAAGGAGTCGTCATGTGCCCGGTGCCCGCCGAAAGCACATCACACTCCTCAGTAGCTCAATGGCAGAGCATTCGGCTGTTAACCGAAGGGTTGTAGGTTCGAGTCCTACCTGAGGAGCCATAACCACATTAAAAAATGAATGGCCTATGAGGGACCGCTGAGTGCGGGCGTGTAAGCATACCTCCCGATGGCTGTTTTGACGGCTGCCCGGATAACCTACGCGGACAGCGGCCATGGCTGCGCCTGCATTCTGTTGTCTGTCCGTTTCGACCAGCGGCCCGCCTGAATCCACACAGAAGCGCTGCCACTTCGTTTGTCGCTACGCGCCGCGGACGCGATGGGCTTCGGCCAATCTGGACAGCGGATATGTACGCGTCAGTCTCCGAACGTCCGCTTTTCTTCCAGAAATCCGGATTTTCCGCTTGAGCTTAGAGCAAAGCGGTGCCTCGCGATAGGCTTCTGAAACTGCTCGTGCAGCCGATAACTGTATTCATAGAATTAGCTATTGGCCACGACGATGTTCCTTGTCGGTGGTAATTAGGGCGGCATGAGCAACGAGCTCGTTTTGGCGCCTACAACCCTGAAAGCAGGGAAGGCAAGCCGTCCGCCCTAACCTCTGCCCAGGCGCTGCTCCGGAACATGGTGCTCGACTCGGTCTCGTCCCTCACTCCCGGCGCAACTACGCCAAGGCGCTCGACCACCTGTTCGCCTTCTGTGGCCGCCGGCCTCTCTCCCTGGCGCTGCTGATGGAGTGGTGGGCGGACATGGAAGCTCTCTCCCCCTCGACCGTGAACGTCCGGCGCTCGGCGGCCCGGAAGATGGTCAGCGAGGCCAGGCGGAAAAACATGATCGGTTCGGAGGAGGCGGCCAGCCTGACCGACATCCCATTATCCGGCAGCAGGGAACTCGGCTGGGGAACACCCGCGAGGAGGCCAAGGAGCTGCTGGCCGTACCGGACCACTCCAGGCTGAAGGCAAACGCGACTACGTCATCCTGGCGCCTGCTACAGATCCAAATCCTGGTGCCTTCATTGAAGCCTAATGAATTGGGCGACCATGGCATTGATTTGATCAGGTACTTCGACTGGAGAGAAGTGGCCCGATCCTAAGGTGCGAGCCGAGACAAGCTGCGGCGTCAGGCTGTGAAAGCGGGGCAGATCAAGGAGCGGCATGAATGAGAAGATGTACGCGATCGGCACACGACAGGCCGTAGCAGCTCCGGTGGCATCATAGTTTATCGTGTGATTGGGAAGGGCTGAGGCTAAGACGTGTTGCTGAATATGTAAAGACGCGATCAATTGTGAGGACTTCTTATCAGTTGGTAGGCACATTGCTGATAGCGAGTGCCGATACGCATCAAGATAGTCCGGCCCGGCCAGCGCTTCAGCGAACTGCGGTAGCAAAGTATCGAGCACGGCTCGTGGTGGAAGCACAACCGAATCGATCATCACGAGCGATGAAGCCAGTCCTGGATATCTGGCCGCCAGCTCCACCGCGATGTTGCCCCCCATGCTATGTCCCACCACAATGGGTTTCATTAGTGCAAGCCCGGTACAGAGCCAGGCAAGGTCATCAGCGAAGGCAGCCATAGTGTAGTCCTGATGCGGGGCATCGCTCTCACCGTGCCCTCGAAGATCCACTGAAATGACTCGATGCGACTTACTGAAGAACTCTGCTTGGCTTGTCAATGAACTATGATCCAGCCCACATCCATGTACAAGAACGAGAGGTGGTAAGGGGGTGTTCGTATCTTTATAGGCTAGGGTGACATCCTCTTTTGTTAAAGACTGCATATTCATCGTTTTCTGCATGGCCTCGACTCCCGACAGTAACGGCTGCGTTGGCCACCTCGGGAGAGAGAGAGAGAGGGGAAACCGCTAAGCGGACGTCACTATAAGGTGACAACACGCGAATGCACGTCTAAATTCCCCCGGGGCGCGCATCATGGGAGATTATGATTTACGACTGCCCGGAAAATCCCGCAAGCGTAACAATTCAGTCCTGACCGGAATAAACAAAAGGATTAAGGTGTCTTAATTAGTTCGTAGTAGGAGTTGTCGTGCGCAAACTCCTGTAGCAAGTCACCCATGGCAGGACACGTCAATCCGATGCTCGCCGTCTCTGAGTCGCTGAGCAAAAGCGTTCACGATGATCATCTTTAATACATCTAAACTCTCCCGTGAAGAGGTGGAAGCGCGTGGGTTGCGCTTCGCTCCCTTGCTGGGAAATGCAACTATGACCATCGCCGACTCGGCGAGTTGGTGCCGCAGCTCAGGGCTGCCGCGCACGAGCAGAGCTGACGATCACTTATAGGAAATGAGTTTTGGGAGATCGAATCCCGGATCAATACAGAGGCCTTGCGCCGGATCCTCGACGAAGAGGAGTAGGACATCTCATCAGAATGTAAGGTTCCCCTCGGGCCCTTCGCACCAGCTGGACATCCGCCGCGGGAATAGAAGTGCTGATTGGGTGTTTACCAATTGTGTCAACGGCCCATGCAACCAGCAACGCGCCGGATCCTGCCCGGAATGCTCCACTTCTGAGACTTGATGAAGAGTTGGCCGGGCCTGCGGCACCGACAGATAGCCTGCAACGGATATCCCATTTGGACATTGTCCGGGGCATTGGCGTGATGGGGATTCTGGTATCGAACATCCAGAACTTCAGCGGCTGCTCCATCATTCCACCGACATCGTTGAAGCCGACCTTCAGCGGTCCGCATGCGAACCTGAATTGCTTTCTGTTCGTCTTGCAGCAGATGTTTTTCAGCAGCAAGACGCGTGGACTTCTTGCGATCGTCTTCGGCGCTGGCGCCTTGTTGCTTCTGCAGAGAATGGAGGGACGATATGGGACGCGACGTGCCACT
>JAOAPJ010000303.1 GCA_025462805.1 Acidobacteriaceae bacterium | reverse complement strand
GGAAGGCCGACGGCCTGGAGGGTGTGGACGGGCGACTGCACGAGGGAGAGCACGATATCGAGGTCGTGGACCATGAGGTCGAGGACGACGTCGACATCGAGCGAGCGCGGGGTGAAGATGCTGAGCCGGTGCGCCTCGAAGAACATGGGCATGTGGATGTAGGGCTGCACGGCGAGTACGGCGGGGTTGAAGCGCTCGAGGTGGCCGACCTGCAGGATGCGCTGGTGCTGCGCGGCGGTGGCGATGAGGGCGTCAGCTTCGAGGAGTGACGCGGCGATCGGCTTTTCGACGAGCACGTCGATGCCGGCGCGGAGCAATGCATCAGCGACGGCGGCGTGCCCGCTCGTGGGAACGCAGACCGAGGCCGCGTCGATGTGCAGTTGGCCTCCGCTGCGCGCAGCCAGGCAGGCCTCGAGGGTGGGGAAGACGGGGACGTGCGGGAGAGTGGCGGTGAGCGCGGCGGCACGAGCGGAATCGCTCTCGACGATGGCGGCGAGGCGTACCAGGTGGCCGGTGTCATTGTCGCCGGGGAGGCTGAGCTGCTGGATGACGCGGAGGTGGTTGCTGCCGAAGGCGCCGGCGCCGACGACAGCAAACCCGAGATGGCGAAGGGGTGCGGCGGGCACCAGTTAGCGGCTGACCTTGCCTTCCACGGCCTGGAGGCAGCGGGTGTAGAGCTCCAGCAACTGGGTGATCTGGTCTTCGGCCTTGCCACTGGTGGGAGCGGTGAAGCCGGTGGACGATGCGGCGGTGCGACCGACGCCAGTGGTGCCGGCGACAAATTTGAGCAGGTCGAGTGCGATGTCTTCGTTGCGGCGCGCGGCGCTGTTCTGGGTCGCGGGTGAATCCATGAGCATCCTCCGTGGCGATGCTAACAGATTCAGCAGGCGGGATGGGGAGGCTAGGGGAGCGGCGCGATGGCCAGACAGACACGGCCGACGACGAGGTCGGAGGGCACCTCATGGGGTCCCAGAGTGATGAGTTGCACGGGGATGTCAAGCTCGTAGGGGCGGAGGATGAGGCGGTTGTTTTCGAAGTTGGCGAGGCGGAGCTGGAGAGTGTTGCCGAGACGCACGGCAAAGATGGAGGGTGCGGGAGGCTGGTAGGCGATCAACGAGTTGTAGTGGCGGTCGATGACGGCGAGAGTGCTTTCGGGGAGGGTGGGCTGCATGCCGGCGGCCTGCTGACGGGTGACGCGGACGGCGACGAAGCGCGACCAGCCGCGGCGGTTGGTGGCGCGGCGCGGGCGCAACTGTTCGAGCATGCCGAGGGGTAGCTGCACCAGGTCGATGGTGGCGGAGGGGGGTGGCAGGGGGTCGTGGATGGCGGCGCTCGGTGTCACAACGGGAATGATGGAGTGAGTGAGGCTGCCGGGAGCCGCCCGCGGCGGGGGCGTCTCGTCGGCGGCGAGCAGATCTTCGACGGAGAGGATCTGGGCGGCGAGCAGGCGATCGAGAGCGTCAAGGCTGAGGGTGCGGCGCCGGCGCAGGAAATTAGAGATATGCGAGGGCTGAAAGCCGGTCTGACGGGCGAGGAGAGCGCCATTCACACTGCCGCGATCGATCCGGCGAAGTAGTTCCACGCGCAGACGCTCTTGCAGTTGCGTGAAGTTCATTGTGGAAAGTTAGCCAGCAGTTAAAGATGCCATAGCGGCTTATTGTCTCGGAGAAACGTAACTGCCCGCGGTTCCTGTGGTAATCGGCTTTCGGGAATGTAGCGGCACTCTGCACTGTGGTGAATGGCCCGGGAGCGTTGACGGTGCTCAATCCTGATCTTAGAGTCGCACTACTTCTCACCTGCAATATGTTGCCAAGGCTGTGACAGGCAAGTGGTTCTGTCGTGGTGGCATTTTTGCCGGGTGAGGAGGGATCTTCCCGAATTTGGATCTGCGCAACCGGAGAGGGCACGCCGATGCGACGCCCTTTCGATAGCAAAGCTGCCGGACGTCCCTGAGTGGACCAGAGAGCAGCCCACAGTGAACACGAGCCTACCGCGACTTGGAAGAGGCGACGGTGGGCCGATGCAGCCTTGGAGACACACAGGATGGAGTATTTGCGCGTTCAGTTGAAAGTATGTGAAGGGTGCGGCGGCCTTTGGTTCCGCACGCAGAATACAGAGGAAAAGTATGGACGCTGCTGCGCAGGCAAGCTGGCGCAGCATGCGATGGCGCGGCCGGAGGAGCGTCGTATGCGGCGGCGGCATATCGCGGTGGTGATGACTGGCGGTGCCGCGTGAGCGCGGCGCTGGTGGTGCAGCGGGTGCGGGCGAAGCGGGCGGCGACACTGAACGGAGGGCAGACCAAGGGGCTCTCGACGGAGCTGAGCAAGGAGCTGCCCGACGGGCTTACGAACGGGCTCACCAAGGTGCTGGCGCAGGCTGTGGAGCAGCGTCCGAGGCAGGAGGCGGAGCGAGTTAGAGCTGCGCTGCCGGCCACAGAGGTGGCCTTCTACCGCAAATACACCGAGGGCATGCTGCGGCGTTATATGTACCGGTCGATGGAGATTGGGAAGGTGCCGTCATTACTGGGGGACTTCTCGTTCCGTGGGCGGTCGAGCAGCCGGAGGGGGTACTCGTTCGAAGATTCGGTGATCTTCGTCCATGACGTGGAGCGCTGCCTGGATCGGCTGAACTCGATGGAGCGGGAGCTGGTGCGCCGGATCGCGCTGCAGGAGTATACGCAGGGAGAGACGGCGGAGCTGCTGGGCGTGAGCCTGCGCACGGTAGTGCGGCGGTATGCGGACACGCTGGATCGGTTGACTCATGTATTTCTGCGGCTGAAGTTGTTGCAGTTGCCGGGCAGAGCGTAAGCGTGTCAAGCCTGAGGGGCTGGCGAAAGAGAGGGTAAGTAGCGGAAGATATGTGACTTAGTGAGTTACAAAATCTTGTCCTAAGTGTACTGAGCAGATTGGTATTCTGAAGATAAGAGTTGAGAGAGAGGAAGAGGGGTGGAGCGCAGGCGCTCTGCCCCTTTTGCTTTGTCCGGTTCGGTTGGGATGGAGGAGGCTCGCCGGTGGCGGGCCTTCTGCGGTTTTGGGGTGAGCGGGGATGTTGAGCTGGAAGGTGTGGGCCAAGGGCATTGCGGCGGCGGTCATTGGCGGGAGTGCAAGCGCAGTGGCCGCCGCGGTGACGGAGCCGGGGATGGCGAACGGCACGCGGGCGAGCTGGGTGGCGCTGCTGCGGCTGAGCGCAGTGGCGGCGGTGTTGAATGCGGCGGCGTATCTGAAGCAGAGTCCGCTGCCGGGCGATGGAGCGAAAGGGGAATAGATGGCGAGCACATTTGGATTTGCGTCGGTGGGTCACTTTATGGCGGCGGCCTTTCACGACCTGCAGAAGGCTCTGGTCTTTGCCGATCAGGCGGGCGCGAAGGTGCAGAGCGTGGAAGGCAAGATCGAGACGCTGACCTCGCTGCTGCCGAACGGCGCGAAGGCTGTGGAGATTGAGCGTGCAGCCTTCTCCGCCCTGGGCGTGCTGCTGGGTGCAGTGACGGCGACGAATGCGGCGGTGAGTGCCGACGGGCTGAACCTGAAGCTGGATGCAGCGATGGTGACGGCGCTGCGGACGCTGGTGATGGATGTAAAGGGCGAGCTGGGGACGCTCGGATATCACATCTGATCGAGGCGGCTGTGGTGATCAGGAGAGCGGCCAGCTGAGAAGCAATCAGGTAAGAAGCGTTCAGCCTGCGGTTAGCGCAACAGGGGTCAGCGGCGGTGTGATGCATGGCGAATGGAGCCGCGGGCCTTCGCTTCGCTCAGGATGACGCGCGGCTGAAGGCGATGGTGTTGGAGGCGTGGGTTGATGG
>JAOAPJ010000153.1 GCA_025462805.1 Acidobacteriaceae bacterium | reverse complement strand
GGTTCTGCCCTGTGCTCCCTCCACGCGATAAAATCGCTCAAATAAATGGGGTAACTCGCGTTGCGGAATGCCCGTTCCTGTATCGCTGACCTCAAGCTTGACCGAACCTCCCGCTGCTCTGACCCTGACGGCGACGCACCCTTTGAACGTAAATTTCAAAGCGTTGGAAATAAGGTTCAAAACAATTTTTTCCCACCTGTCCCGATCGATGAACAGAGGTTCCGCGATCGGTTCGCAATCAACCTCATATCGCAACCCTGCGCGGTGCATTGCAGGCCGAAACGAACTAGCCAAGTCCGTTGTAAAGCTCGAGATGTCGGTGGGCGTATAGACGGCCTCCAGCCGCCCAGCCTGAATGCGCGAGAAATCAAGAAGAGAGTTAACAAGCTCCAGAAGCCGCAGCTGATTTCGATGGACCGTCTTCAAGTCTTCGCCTCGCAGTGTGCCTTCCGGCGACCTGAGGGCGTCCTCAGTAGCCCCCAAGGTCAGGTTGAGCGGGGTACGGAATTCGCGGCTCACGTTTTTGAAGAATGCGGTCTTGGCCCGATCGATCTCAGCCAGCGTCTCGGCCCTTTTGCGCTCCTCTTCATAGGCGCGTGCGCAGGCAATTGTGGCAGCCACTTGATTGCTCACGAGGTCAAAGAAACCATGGTACAAATCGTCAAATCGCAGGCGCGGGCTGATCCCGGCGACCAGAACTCCGGCTGGCTTCTTCGCAGTGTTTGATCGAATCGGGATCAATGCCGCGCAGCGGGGAGGATCGGACCACGGTCCGCGGGGTACGGTTTTCAGCCGAAGGTCCAGATCTTCGACCTGAAATGCTTGGCCACTCGTCAATACTTCGCCAATCGGCCACGTCCCATCGGATTCCTGTCTGCGTGGATCGATCACTAGAGGAGCGGCCGGACTCTCCTTATCAACACCGCACACCGCCGCGAGGCGTGCGCTCCCTTGATCATCATCGATCAGATAAAACAGTGCGAAGGGAATGTCACGCGGATAATTGCAAAGCACCTCCGCAGCAGTCGTGCAGGCTTCCTCAGCGCTTCCGGCGTCGACAGAACGTGCTGCGAGATCACGAAGGGCGGCCACGCGCCGTTCGCTTAACACCTTCTCCGTGATCTCATACACGGTTGCGAGCACGCCACCTATGCCGCCGGCCACGCTGTCATCTGGAACCGGACTGTATGCGATCGTGAAATGAGCCTCTTCGAGAAAATCACGGCGCTGGTATTCGAGCTCGATGTCTTCCATCCAGATGGCAGGGCCACCATTGAAAGGCGAGTCAATCAGTGGGCCGATGATATGCCAGATCTCGGGGAAACAGTCTCGGGCCGGCTCTCCCATGGATTTCGGATGCTTGGTCCCGAGCACCGGCCGGTAGGAATCGTTGTAAAGCTGGCAGTACCCTGGTCCCCACCAGAGCAGCAACGGGAATCGGTTGGTGAGAAGAAGCCTCACCATCATTTGGAGACTAGCGGACCATTTGTCGACGGGGCCCAGGAGGGTCTTCGACCAATCCATGGAGCGCATGACCGCGCCCATCTCCCCGCCACCGTAGAAGCAGTCGGTCACGGTGGCGGTTGCTTCGTGGCGGTGCAGTGGGGAAGCCATGTGGCTCCTAGTGTCGTGTTCGCTACGCTATAACAAAAAAGTTAGAACTTCAATGTTATGAAGCTCTCACCTGAGTTCCACCGTAGTCCGCTGGGTGCAATAGAGATCCGACTGACGTACGGTGCTACGATACAAACGACCGCACAGAGCTGTTTGATGATCCAATCAGCGCTGGTGGCGATGGCGCAGTGCTGAATCGGAGCCCACGTGGGCACTCAGGAAAAGCAGAAGCAGTTGCCGGAATGGGCCCGACAGATTACATCTCTGCGCGAGCGGCTTGGGGTTAGCCAGGGAGAGTTTGGCAGGCGTCTGGAGTGCTCCGCGATGACAATTTCCCGCTGGGAGCGCGGTTTGATGGCACCTTCCGCCGAATATTACATTCAGTTGGGCAGGATGGCGGAAAGGACCAGGGCATGGTTCTTTTGGGAACGGGCGGGCTTGCGCAAAGAAGATGTTGCACGCGCTCTGAATCTTGGCAAGGAGAGGTCGGGCCGCGACCTTGGTGCTCTCGACCTGGAGCAGGCACGCGCCGGTGCCGGACGAGCGAACACCAGGTTGGTTTCTCTACCTGTGTTGCGGGCGGTCGCCGGCGCACACGGAACCTACGGAAACAGGAAGCTCAGTTTGGATAGAATCCCGGCCGACAGAACGATGGGCGCGCCGGCCGATTGGTGTCCGAATCCCGAATACACCAGCTTGCTCAGAGTTCGCGGCCATTCGATGGAACCGGTCATTCGTCAGGGTGACATTCTGGCCGTAGATTCATTTCAAAATGATCCCGAGCTCCTGATCGGCAAGGTGGTGGTGGCAGCGCACGAACACAAAGGCCTGTGCGTCTCGAATCTTCGCCGCTATGAAAGGCTCAACGTTCTGGAATCAGAGGATCGCTCGTACGAGCCGGTTATCCTTGCCAGAAATAGCGGCTGGCGCATCGTGGCGAGAGTGCTGTGGTGGATCTCTGCGGCTCCGTAGTCAAATCTGACTCCTGCATTGTTCAGTGGCGGAGCCCGGGGCGTTGACCTGACGGGAGCCTAACCCCAGTATTTTGTTGAGAATCCCGATCGACTGACGGATGCTTGTCTTGTGAGGGGAGCATCGCGCCGGGTTACTTCGAAAAACGATGAAACGGAACTCATCCAAGAAATCGAGGCGCCTCTCTCCGGAGACGGCAGCTTCGAACCCAAGCAGGCCCCGGCCGAAGTCGTCGTTCCCCATCGTCGGGATCGGGGCTTCGGCGGGAGGGTTCGAGGCATTGTCCCACCTCCTGCCAGGATTGCCGCCGAAGACCGGGATGGCTTTCGTGATCGTGCAGCACCTCGATCCAACTTCTGCAGGTTCGCTGCCTGCAATGTTATCCCGGTTTAGTAACCTTCCGGTCTCCGAAGTGACGGACGGGATAGAAGTCAAACCCGATCACGTGTACGTCATCCCTCCCAACGCTTCAATGACAATCAAGGGGAACTCACTCCGATTGGGATCGAGGGCTCCTAGTGGACAACACCTACCGATTGATCTTTTCTTCCACTCTCTGGCCGCTGAGGCGGGCACCCGAGGCATTGGCGTGGTCCTATCTGGTACAGCGACGGATGGAACCGATGGCTGCCGGGCAATCAAGGCGGCAGGCGGTATAACCTTTGCGCAGAATGAAGCATCCGCCAAGTTCGCAGGCATGCCCCGCAACGCCATCGCCTCTGGGGCCATTGATATTGTTTTGAGTCCCGAAGCTAGTGCGCGGGAACTGGTCCGTATCGGAAGACATCCGTTCCTCGCAGAAGTCGCACATGAATTGCTCCCGCTCGGCGAGGATGCCGATCTCGGAGAACTGCTCTCCTTGGTTCGGGCAGCTTCTGGAGTCGATTTTGAATACTACAAACAAACAACCCTCCAACGTCGCATCAAGAGACGAATGGTCGTTCACCGCCTGGAGAATCTGAAGGAGTACCTGCGCCACATCGAGGCGAATCCGGACGAGTTGAATGAACTCTACCGGGACATCCTCATCAACGTGACGGGATTCTTCAGGGACAAAGAAGCTTTCGACGCGCTCGCGCAGGATATCTTTCCAAGTCTGTTGCAGGAGCGCAAAGTGAACGAAGCCCCCATTCGGATTTGGATTCCCGGATGCTCAACGGGCGAGGAGGCCTATTCGATTGCGATTGTGCTTCTGGAGTGCTTGTGGGAGAAAACTCGTAAGAGCCCGCCCGGAGCAATTATCAGTAAGGGTTTGCAAATCTTTGCGACCGATATCAGTGAGGTGGCACTCGACCGTGCCCGCAGCGGCCTGTATTCCGAAGCCGCAATCGCTGACGTGTCCGTGGAGCGGCGTTCGAATTTTTTTCAGCCAGTAGACGGCGGATATCAGATTAGCAAGTCAATCCGCGAAATTTGTGTTTTCGCAAAGCAGAACGTGACGAAAGACCCTCCGTTCTCGAACATTGACTTAATCAGCTGCCGCAACTTGCTCATCTACTTGGGGCCAGCGTTGCAGAAACGCGTTATACCCACCTTTCACTATGCGTTGAAACCGAAGGGATACCTCCTGCTGGGAGGATCGGAGAGCCTGGGAGCATTTACCGATCACTTCACCCTGATCAACAAAAGACAAAAAATCTACCAAAAGAAGAGCACTGCTCCTCGTCTAATTACTTACTTTGGCGGTGCCGATTACCCCACCCGCAAACCGGAAACTAGTCCTGAAAGGGCTAGCCAGGCTGCTCTGAGCGTAGAAAGAAACGTGGAACGGGTGTTGCTCAACCGCTTCGTTCCCGCAAGCATCGTTGTGAATGAGCAGATGGATATCGTGCAGTTCCGTGGGCGAACGGGCGCATATCTCGAGCCCGCTTCCGGAAGCCCTACGTTCAGCCTGTCGAAGATGGCGCGCGAAGGCCTGCTCATCGACCTTCGTGCCGCAATCAACAAGGCTCGCAAGAGCAATGCCATCGTGCGGAAAGAAAGGGTTTTCGTCAAATCGAACGGGGAAACGAAAGAGGTGAATCTGGACGTTATCCCCGTCCAAGGCCAAAGTCTCCACGAACGGGTTTATGCGGTCGTCTTCCAGGACGCAACTCCGCTGCTGGCGGCTGGCCTTACCGGAAAACACGCGACCAAGAAGGCTCTCCACAAACAGACCACCGTCTCGCGTGAGAATGTGCGCCTGGCTCAAGAGGTGGCCCAGCTGCGAGAGCAGCTTCAACTTTTGATTGAAGATCACGAGACTACGATGGAGGAGTTCAAATCTGCGAATGAGGAGATACTGTCTGCCAACGAAGAATTGCAGAGCACAAATGAAGAATTGGAGACAGCCAAAGAGGAACTGCAGTCCAGCAATGAAGAACTTACGACTCTGAATGAGGAACTGCAAAATCGCAATATTGAGCTCGGCGTGGTCAACAATGATCTGACAAACCTGCTCGGCAATGTCAATATTCCTGTCGTGATGGTCGGGAATGACTTACGGATTCGCCGTTTCACCCCTCCTGCCCAGAGACTTCTCAATCTGATCCCTGCAGACATCGGCCGCCGTGTGGGGGAGATCCGTCCCAATCTCGATTTTGACAATCTCGCGCAGATTGTTCGAGAGACCGTCGATACGGCCACTCTTCAGGAAAGGGAAGTGCAAGAGCACGAGGGCGGCAGATGGCATCTCCTGCGTGTGCGCCCTTATAAGACATGGGACAACAAGATTGACGGTGCGGTCATCAGCTTTCAGGATGTGGATTCACTGAAGCGGACCCTGGACCAGACTCGAGTGTATGCAGACGCGTTGATCGAGAACGCCCGCGAACCGATGATGATCCTAGATGCAGCGTTGAAGGTGACGACAGCGAACCGCGCCTTCTATAAGGCCTTTCATGTCTCGCGGGAGGAAACCGAAAATCGGCTGGTCTACGAGCTCGGCAATGGTCAATGGAATATCCCGCGCCTACGCTCGCTTTTCGAAGATATGAGCCAGAACAACTCCCGCATAGACGATTTCGAACTCGAGCATGAGTTCCTTCGTTTGGGATTGAGGAAGATGGTCCTTAATGCTCGCCGGGTCGAGCCTCAGGCAGGCCGTCAACTGATCATTTTGGCTATTGCGGACATCACGGAAAAGAAAGCAAATGGAGCCAAACGGTAGTGAGTCGGGCGGGTGGCGTGTTCTTGTTGAGGACTATCTCACTCCCGACGATGACGATCTTGCTGAATTGCAGCTTCGATGGCCGGCAGCAGCTCGCGATGCATGTCCCCTTTCGAAACGCACCCGCACGCGCCAGCCTCTAGTGCGCGAGGAAGCGACTCCGCAGCTTCATACTGACTGAGAATGATGATCTGTGTATCAGGGAGCTTAGCCTTGATCAGCGGAGCAGCCTCTAGGCCACCAAGATTTGGCATGCGCACATCAAGAATGACCACGTCAGGCTTCAGCAATACCGCCTTTTCAAGAGCATCCCACCCGTCTACAGCCTCACCGCACACCGTCCAATGCGGCCGCCTGCTAAGGGCCCATCGCACTGCTTCCCGAATCGCAGTGTGATCGTCAGCTATTAGTATGCGTATCTGTTGCATTCTGTTCGCAGCTCGCGGTGCTTGATATCCGCCAGGGATACCTCGAAGCTAGCAGTATTCAAGGGTGTACGATGCGCTAGGAATGGCTACGGTGAGTGCGTTTTGCACACCAAAGTAACTTACCGGGCCGCGATGTTCACCCCGGCAACATAAGCCGCGGCGGGTTCTTTCAACCCAAGCAGGCCGTCGTTCCAGCCAGCCTCGCCCGTGTTCGGCGGCTGCAGATGGTTGGGCTCTGGCGCCAACTCTCACCCGGAGTAGCTCTCAGATTCTCCGGCGCTTCGGAGAGTCCGAAGTGGCCGCCCAAGGGCGGCTTCTGAGCTGTCTGTGCTTTCTCAGAGGCGGCTGAACCAGTAAGTTTCTGATTCCACATGCACTCCGAGGTGGAAGAAACAAGGAGTCGGATCAGTAAGTCTTTCTGCTTCTATCCGCACCAACCAGGCTCAGAATACGATGCGGGCCGTCAACTCGATGTTGCGAGGCCCAGCTCCCTCCGCCGATTGTAGTGCCGTGATGACGCCGAAGGACCCCGGCCCGTCATCGACATTCAAGTCCGGTATGTCGTAATTGCGATGGTTGAGGAGGTTCGAGGCCTCCGCCCCAAAGTACAGCGTTGTGCCCTCACTCAGAGCTGTTTTCTTGATCAGCGACAAGGACAGCGTCTCTGTGCCAGGACCGACCACGCTCCCCACACCGGCATTGCCGAAGCCACCACCGTTATTCGAAGGATCCGTAAACGCTCCGGAATTGAGATACACAGGATCCCCATTCGCGGTGGAGGTCCGATGCACATACAGCGCAGTGTTTGGAACGCGATCGGCCCTGGTGGCTCCCACATTCGACAACATATTCGTACCCGCCGGATCTGTCGTCGTCTGATAGGGCGTCAGAAACGCGCCGCTCTGTAGGACAGCCACCCCGCCTACCTGCCAGCCTCCGCCGACTGTGTTCAGCAGCCCGCTATTGTAGGCCAAGGCCTTGCCCTTGCCGAAGGGTAGTTCATAGAGGAAGGTCGTGAGGAAACGGTGCCGCCTGTCGAAGGCAACGTTTCCGTAATCCCGCCCGAGGTGGAAACGGTCTGAAGCGACACCGCTGCTGTTTCCTTCCGTCTGGATGCTGGACGGAGCATATCCTCCGGCGTTGGACAGATCTCTTGTCCACACATAACTGCTCTGGAACTGAAGACCATTGGCGAAGCGTTTGTTGGCAGCCACACTCATGGCGTTGTAGTTGCTCTCCGCTCCGTTCACGATGCTCTGGATGTATCCCCAGCTCTGATACGGAGCATACTGCGGAAACGCGGCGCTCCAGCCGATGGTGTTCGCGGGAACCTGGTTGAGGTCGACAAATGTCTCCAGATTCGAGCCGTGACTGCCGATATAGGAGGCACGAAAACCGATGTCGTGTCCTAAGTCCTGCTCGAGTGTCAGATTCCATTGCTGCACTGTCGGATCCACGTACCTGACCGGAAAGGCGTACTGGAAGGAGGCGCCCCCCGATACAACTGTCGATGAGAAGGGCGCTGGGAAGGCAATGGTTGGGTTCCCGCTCTGATCCACGCCCTGATAGGAGTAATTCAGGAAGCTGGAGTGCACGGCCCAGCCAGACACGAGCGAGAAGCCGAGCGGCTGCTCGATGAAGCGCCCCCATCCACCGCGAACAACGAGCTTGTCATTGCCGCGAGGACGCCAGGCAAAGCCCACTCGTGGACCGAAGTCCTTCTTGTCTGTGTAGCGCAGGGTCTCAGGGATGCCCGCCTG
>JAOAPJ010000152.1 GCA_025462805.1 Acidobacteriaceae bacterium | reverse complement strand
GTGAGCAGGCGCTCAAGGCCGAACTCCTCCTCCGCAACATTTTCGGCCTCCGTCACGCCGTCGGTGTAAAGCAGTAGGCGATCGCCCGCCTGCAGCCGGTGCACGACCGTCGCATACGTCGTCTCCTCGAAGAGGCCGAGCATCAGCCCATTCTCCAGAATCTCCTGGACCTCTCCATCGCGCAGCAGCAGCATCGGAGGATGGGCCGCGGCCGCATAGCTCAGCTCGGCTGTGTTCGCGTCCAGGTAAACGTAGGCCGCAGTTACATATTGGCCCTTTGTATTGCCACACAGCACCTGGTTCATCCCAGCCAGCAGAGCGGCCGGATCGGCCGCATGCGCACGCTGCGAGGATGCGGCCAGCTTGACCATGGAGGCGATCAGCGCAGCCGGCAAGCCATGCCCCGATACATCCGCGATGAGCAGGCCAGCCTCGCGATCGCCAGTCGGCAGGAAGTCATAGAAGTCCCCGGCGACCGAGAGCATGGGCGCATAGCGCGCGGCCACCCGGAAGTCCGCGGACGTCGGGAATGCGGTGGGCAGGATGGACTGCTGCATCTGCTGCGCTAACTCCAATTCCTTCTCCACTGACGCCCACTGTGCGTCGCGGTCCATGTTGCGACGCGCGGCTATGTAGCCGAGCGTTGCCAGGAACACGGCGAACCCGAAGGGCTCCAGCCTGATTGGGAATTGAGGGCCGACGGCGTTGTCCCATAAGACAGGGGCGGCAAAGGCCAGCATGCCCAGGCGCAGGATGCGGAACTCGCGCGTAGGAGATATCTCTCGAATGAAGCGGATGGCCAGGAGCAGCATGGCCACGATGACCGTGACCCTGTTGATGATCTTGAAGTGCCTCAATGGACCGACGACAAATACTCCCACCGTGAGGTACAGCATGATTGCCGTGAGCGGGTAGGTAAGCCAGTTTTTCAGCCGGCCAAGAAACCCTGCGGAGCGCATGTAGAAGAATGCGGGGATCGTGACGAGGTAGTTCGACGATTCGCGCATCTCGTGGAAGAGGGGAGAGGGCGGGACCATCAGCTCGAGCAGGCCGGTCTGCAGCCAGAGCCGGTTGCCATAGAGGAAGGAGAAGATGCCGAGCCAGAGCAGGAGTTGATCGAACTTCCGTCCGAGGAAGGCCAGTGCGACCGAGATGAGCCCCACGGTGGCGAACGCCGCACCCAGGAACAGGTACACCTCGTCGCGATGGAAGACGCGAAGCACCTGATCGGCGGTGACCATCACGGGCTGCACGTCCATGGAACGCAATAATACCGGCGGCCGTCCGCAGCACTATTGGTCTGTTGCAGGCCATCTGCTCGCCTACCGTCCTATTCGATGACCGACGTCCACTCTTTTCAGGTGGGCCCTCTGGTCCTGCTCTCCGTTTCCTCCGATCTCCGAGCCGGCTGCGTGCAGCCCCCAGGCCGCCGGAAACCTGTTAACTCTTTCGTCAACCGGGATAGGTGCCGCACTTTTTCCGCGACACCCCCGTTTCGGCTCTTGGTGCCATCCCCAAAACCATCCCAAACACCGTCAGTCAACCGTCGCCAGCGCCCCCAAATCCACACGCTAAGCCACGCATCAGAGACGCTGGAATCGAAGCTGAGCCGGCAGAAAGTGGCCGCCCGGGCCTCCGAAATCAAGTCCTTTCGCGACCACGATGGCCCTGCGGTAATGCCGGACACTCCCGAAACGGGAGGCAAGGCGGAACTCGGCGTTTCATTCTGGGACCGGCAAATGTTCCTTCCCGATGGCGATAGGGGTCTGGTAACCCGGAGGTTGACTTTGCGGGAACCACCTTTGTGTCATAGGCGCGTTCTTTTTTGGTCCCTTACAATCCTCTATAGACTTCACCCGTAAGGAAGACTAGACAGGCCGCCCCAATGGCAAGTAACGGATTTCATTCGCGTTCTTCGCGCTCGCACGGCATGCGTTCGCTCTTTAGTGTCTTCTCCTCCGATCTCGCGATCGATTTGGGTACGGCCAACACTTTGGTGTATGCCCGAGGTAAGGGGGTTGTGGTCAACGAACCCTCCATCGTGGCAATCAATAAGAACACCGGAGAGATCGAGGCTGTCGGCATCGAGGCCAAGGAGATGCTCGGCCGCACGCCCGGTAACATCGTCGCTATCAAGCCGATGAAAGACGGAGTGATCGCGGACTTCAAGGTCACCGAGAAGATGCTCAATTACTTCATCCGCAAGGCACATAACCGCAAGATGCTGGTGCACCCGCGCATCGTGATCGGTGTGCCGTCGGAGATTACGCAGGTGGAAAAGCGCGCCGTCGAGGATTCCGCCTATCGCGCCAAGGCCAGCGAGGTCTTCCTGGTGGAGCAGGCCATGGTGGCGGCGATTGGCGCCGGACTGCCGATCACCGAGCCGAGCGGCAACATGGTCGTCGACATCGGCGGCGGCACCACCGATATTGCGGTCATTTCTCTCTCCGGCATTGTTTACTCGCGGTCCGTTCGTATGGCCGGTAACCAGATGGATGAGGCAGTGATGAACTACCTCAAGCGCAAGTACAACCTGCTGATCGGAGAGCGCACGGCAGAGCAGATCAAAATGGAGATCGGCTCCGCTTACCCGCTGGACAAGCCGCTGCAGATGGAGATCAAGGGCCGCAACCTGATCGAAGGCGTGCCCAAGACGATCACCATCGATGATTCAGAGATTCGCGAAGCCCTGACGGAGTGCGTTGCAGTCATCCTGAACGCAATCCGCGTAGCGCTCGAACGCACGCCGCCCGAGCTCTCTGCGGACATCAGCGACCGTGGCATTGTGCTGACCGGTGGCGGCGCGCTAATCAAGAACCTAGACAAGCGGATTCGCGAGGAGACCGGCCTCCCGGTTTCGATCGCGGACGATCCACTGAAGTCAGTCGTGCTGGGCACCGGCAAGATGCTGTCGGATTTCCGGCTGCTGCGCAAGATCAAGATCGAGTAGCGCGCAGCCGAAGATCCTTCTTCGCAGCGCAACGATTCACCGCAACACGGCCTCGAGTCACGGCCGGAAGTGAAGGACCATGGAAACCTTCTTCGATCGCTACAAGAACATCATGGTCCTCGGTACGCTGCTGCTGTTGCAGTTCGTCGGACTGGCGGTGCAGGTGCGCACCCCGGCGGCGAAGGGCAGCGACGGCAAGGGCGTCCGGCTGCTTCGTTACTGGGTAGTCGCCATGATGTCGCCGCCGGAGAAGGTGATGTCGCATACCGGCTCGGGCGTGCGCGGCTTCTGGGGCAGCTACATCGACCTGCGCAACACGCGTGAGGAGAACCAGGTGCTGCGCAACCAGGTGGAACAGCTGCGGCTGGAGCAGGCGGCACTGCTCGAAGATGCGAAGCAGGGCCAGCGCCTCCAGTCCCTGCTTGGATTCCGCGAGAAGTACATCTACAGGACCGTTCCGGCCCAGGTGATCGGCACTGCCGGCAGCGATCAGTCGCGCATTCTCTACGTGGACAAGGGTTCGAAGGATGGCCTGAAGCAGGACCAGCCAGTGATCACACCGGATGGCATCGTGGGCAAGGTCAAGGACGTTTTTCCGCATACCGCGCAGGTGCTCGAGATCAATGACCAGACCAGTGGCGCCGGCGTTTTACTGGAGCAGACGCGGCTGCGTGGCGTGCTGCGCGGCAATGCCTACGGTCAACCGCAGATCATTGACGTGCTGCCGGACGAGCGGATCAAGCCCGGAGAGCGCGTGCTGACCAGCGGCGGCGACCAGATCTTTCCGCGGGGGCTCTCCGTGGGCACCGTGCAGAATGTCGTCAGCGATTCGGAGCACGAGCCCTATGTGGGCATTGTGGTGAAGCCGGCGGCAAACCTGCAGCACCTCGAAGAGGTGCTGATCGTGATCCAGACCAGCGATCAGATGCCGGAGGCGGCGAAACACGATCTGGCCAAGAGTGAGGCCACCGGGGCTGCGGAGGCAGAGATGCAGCGCGCCTCCGACATCCTGGCCGAAAAGCTGCCCGGGCTGACGGATCCCAACGCTCCAGAGGGCGAAGTGAAGACGGCCGGCGCTGACGATCGCCCTTTGAAGCCGCTGACGCCGCTGCACGCGGATCGATTCACCCCAGGTGGGGTTCCCCCGGCCTCGCAACTGACGCCGGGCAGCAAACCGCCGGTGGTGACTTCCTCCGCGCGCACGAACGAGTTGCTGAATGAGGGCGCACAGCCGCCCAAGCCCAAGCTGAAGAGGCCGCCGGGCACCGCAGATGCCATTCCCGCGGGTGCCACCCCTGCGGGTACAAAGTCCAAACCAGTGACCCATGCCCAGCAGGAGAGCTTCATTATCCCGGGCACCGCTACGGGTCCAGATAAGCCGTTGCTGGGCCCTGAAAAGGTGGCAGCAGACAAGGTGGCAGCAGACAAGGTTGCCGCCGCCAAGACCAGCGCAGCGATCACGCCAGCAGCGGCGGGCGGGGAGCAGCACCAGTAATGGCTGTCTTGATGGCAAACTCGCGCCGGGATCTGGAGATCCAGCAGTTCCCCTGGCCCATCATGCTGGCAGCCCCGCTGCTGGCCGTCTTCCTTCAGGCCTACCTGCCCCTGCGGTTCCCGCGTCTGGACATCTTCGATCTGCCACTGCTGGTGGTGATCTATTTCGCCGTCTCCCGGCGTAGCCCGATCGCGGGTTCGATCACGGGCGCCATTGTGGGGCTGTTGCAAGACGGCGTGACGCACCGGCCGATCGGCATTCATGGGATTGCCAATACGATAATCGGCTTTCTCGCCGCTTCCATTGGCATGAAGGTCGATGTCGATAATCCGATCACGCGCATGCTGATGATCTTCACTTTCACGGTGCTGGACCGGTTCCTGTACCTGATCATCGTGCGTCATCTGATCGCGGAGCCGCTGGCGTGGAGTTGGCTCCATCAACTGCTGCGCGCCGCGGTGAATGTGATCCTCGGCGTGGTGCTGTTCGCCGTGCTGGATCGCACGCGGCTGCGGGATTGAGGGTGATCCGGGCATGATGCGAGAGGAGAAGACACCGGCGCTCAAGCTCGCGGTGGTGCAGTATGCCATCGTCGCCATCCTCGCCATACTCATCACAGGTCTGTGGCGGTTACAGATTCTGGGTGCGACCAACTACCGCGAACTGGCGGAGGCCAATCGCGTCCGCAAGGTGCCTATCCTGGCCCCGCGCGGCCGCCTCTTCGATCGCGAAGGCCGCCTGCTGGTGGACAATTATCCATCGGTCTCCTGCTTCCTTGTACCCGACCAGACGCAGTCGATCGACGCGGATCTGCCGAAGATCGCGCGCGGCCTCCATATGACGGAGGACCAGGTTCGCGCGGTGCTGGTACGGTATCGCAGCGCGCCGAAGTATCAGCCGCTGCCGCTGAAGAGCGACATCACTCCAGATGAGAAGGAGTTCATCGAGGCGCATCGCGATGAGTTACCCGAGTTGGAAACCATCGACGTGCAGCGCCGGCTCTATCCTCGCGACGGCTTCGCCGCCAATTTGATTGGCTACACCGGTGAGGTCAGCGAAGACATGCTGAACCAGTCCAAGTACGCCTACTACGAGCCTGGAGACGTGGTGGGCCGCTCGGGCGTGGAGGAGAGCTATGACGCGATGCTGCGCGGCACCGACGGCTCGCGCGACGTTCTGGTGGACAGCCACGGTCGCGAGGTGGGGCGGCTCGGCTTCGAGCATGCGATACCGGGCAAGGATCTGAAGCTAACGATCGACATCGATATTCAGCGCGCCGCAGAGCAGGCGCTGGGGAACAAAAATGGCGCTGTGATCGCGATCGACCCGCATACGGGCGAGGTACTGGCCATGGTCAGCCGGCCAGCGTTCGACCCGAACGACTTTGCCGTACACATCTCCCGGGATACCTGGGCCAAGCTGATTACCGACCCTAACCATCCACTGCTGAATAAGGCTATTCAGGCGCAGCTGGCGCCGGGCTCGACCTTCAAGATCATTATGTCGGTCGCCGGCATGCAAGAGGGTGTCGCGCAGACGTTGCACGTCAACTGCCCCGGCGGAGGTACGTTCTATGGTCGCTTCTTCAAGTGCTGGCTTCACGGCGGACACGGAGGGGTGGAGCTGACCAAGGGCATTTATCAGTCATGCGACACCTACTTCTACACGCTGGCCGAACGATTGGGCATCGAGAAGATTGCCAAATGGGCGCACGCCCTCGGGCTCGGTCAAAGGACGGGGATCGACCTGCCGAACGAGGTGGCGGGCGTGATGCCGTCCGAGGAGTGGAAGATGAAGACCTTCCACGAGAAGTGGTACGCGGGCGAGGTGATCTCGGTTGGCATCGGCCAGGGCGCGGTGGCAGCCACGCCGGTGCAAATGGCGCGGGCGATCGCGGGCATTGCCTCCGGGGGCGTGCTCAAGCGGCCCCACGTGGTGATGCAGGATCAATTGCCGCCTACCTATCGCCAGGCCATGGTCGACTCCTACCCCGGTTCAGGCGACTCGACCTTCCCGCTGAGCGCCGAAGCCTGGCAGAAGATCACAGACGCGATGTTCGAGGTGACCCAGCCAGAGGGAACTTCCCCCAGCGCCCACCTGGACGGAGTTGATTTTGCCGGCAAGACGGGCAGTGCGCAGGTGGTCAGTAACGAGTTCAAAGGGCGGATGGGGGGTGGCGCGTCCATGAAAGATAATGCCTGGTTTGTGGGCGTGACCCCGCGGCGGAATCCGGAAATCGTGGTGTGCACGCTGTTCGAGGGCGGCGAACACGGCCGTCTGGCAGGCCGTTTGGCGGCCCAGATCATCGGTGCCTACGTCAACAAGCAGCGTCGCCTGGAGAACAATCTGCTCCCTTTGGCTGCGCCTAAGCCAGCCACTCCCGCGGGCCAGCCGACGGCGGAGGCGCCTCCCAAAGCTGGCGGCAAGCCGGTCGAAGTAGGCGCGATCTGGTCGAACCCGGCGGCGCCTGACGCGCTCGGCGGAAGGCGTGTGAAGCCGATCCGGGCGCAGGACGCCAAGGCGCTGGCTGCGGTACGGGGCGGCCACTTCTTCCTGAGCGATGCGGCCGCACGGACTGCCGGAGGGACTCGATAACATGCAACGTTTTCTGCGCTTGCGCGACTTCGACTGGGTGCTGATGGGACTGGTGTTCCTGATGTCAGCCCTGAGCGTGCTCGAGATCTACTCGGCGACCATCAACACCAAGTTCCATGGCTTCGAGAGCAAGCAGGTGCTGTGGCTGGTGGGCGGCTCGGCGGCTATGCTGCTGCTCTCGTTCATTGACTATCACGTGCTGCTGGACGTGATCCATTGGATCTACGTTTTCTGCATCGTATCTCTGGTTGCGGTGCTGGCTGTGGGCCAGAAGGTGCTGGGTGCGCGTCGATGGATCCGTGTGGGTGGTATTCACTTTCAGCCGTCAGAGTGGGTCAAGCTGATCCTGATCGTGGCGGTGGCCCGGTATTTCACCAGCATGGCAGGCCGGGAGCTGGATTGGAAGGACATCGGAAAGGCCTTCCTGCTGGTTGGCTTCCCGATGGCGCTGGTGCTGAAGCAGCCGGACCTGGGCACGGCCCTCACCTATATCCCTGTGCTCTTGATCGGGCTTTTCCTGGGCGGCATCAGTTGGAAGAAGGCGTTGATCATCGTCACTGCCGGCCTGATGCTGATCGTCCCCATCTGGAAGGCGGGGCTGAAGCCCTACCAGAAGGCCCGCCTGACCAGCTTCATCTCGCCCGAGGAGGACCCGCGCGGGTCGGGCTACCAGATTCGCCAATCGCTGATTGCTGTCGGAGATGGGGGGGTGTGGGGCCGCGGCGTCGCCAAGGGTACGCAGACGCAAGGCGACTTTCTGCCTATCCCCTACACAGACTTCATCTTCGCCGCCTGGAGCGAGGAGCACGGCTTCATCGGTGCCGTCTTTGTCCTGCTGCTATACTTCTTCATACTGATGCGTTTGATACAAAATGCTCAGACAGCCGCAGACCTCTCCGGCACCTTGCTGATCATGGGCATCGTCGCAGTGCTCATCTTTCAGATCGCGGTCAACGTAGGGATGGTCGTGGGGCTGATGCCCGTAACCGGAATTCCGCTGCCGCTCATGAGCTATGGCGGATCTTCGGTACTGTTCACGTTCCTTGCGTTGGGCATTGTGATGAATGTCCGGATGAACCGGTTCGTGAACTAGCAAGTGTCAGGCGGTGCCCGCCGGGAGAACTCCGGCAGCCACCGGAAGGATTGCAGGAATTTTTTAAATTGAAACCGGCCAGGCGGATCACCCGGGGCCGGGCAGGATCAGGAATGAACGCGCAGAGACGGGGAACGACCCCGCCCCACAATCGGGTAGGAGAGGTCACAAACTCTTTGCGCGTGGAAAGCCCCAGCACAAGCGATTTTTTCAGTGAGCGGCGGCAAGCCAGTGTGCTGCCTTCGCTCCCCTGCGGAATCACGCCGGCTCTCCCCAGTCTTTACTTGTCCTCCCCGGCACTTCGGTCCGGTACACCGGGAACGGGATTCGTCCTGTTCTGATCTGCCTCGTCTGCTGCCCCGGCGAGAAACCGCCCCGGGCAAGAAAGAGGCAGTATGGCAAAAGAGATTTGCATCTCGAGCACGCCGCATGAGACG
Organism: Acidobacteriaceae bacterium; assembly: GCA_025462805.1. The sequence goes on along the minus strand of JAOAPJ010000152.1, from coordinate 2,204 downwards.
CGGTTGGCTATCGTCGAGGACGATCAACTCACCGAGATCTACTACGAACGCGAGAATGAGTACACGCTTGCGGGCTCCATCTACAAAGGCAAAGTAACGCGTGTGCTGCCCGGCATGCAGTCGGCATTTGTCGACCTCGGCCTGGAGCGGGATGCTTTCCTGTACGTCACCGACTTCCTGGAAGAGCAGGAGGACTCCGAAGAATACGAGGGAGTGAAACAGGGTGGCGGGGGCCGCAAGGAACGCGTCGAGGGCGAGCGTCCGGAGGGTGGTCGCGCTGAGGGTGGCCGCAGCGAGGGCCGTCAGGGACGGCGTGGCCGAGGCCAAGATAGGAGCCAAGACAGGAATCAGGATCGTGGCCAAGAGAGGCCAGCGGCAGCGGCTCCTTTGAGCATCGAGCCGGAGGGAAGCGCTCTCGCCGAAGCGGAAGGCGAGCCGTCCGCCGAAGGACAAGGGCAGGACGAATTCGAGCAGGGAACCCGCCGGTGGCGTGGACGGCGTGGCCGCCGTCGTGCCGGAGTTCGCGGGCCGCGCGAGGGCGGTGCTGAGGAGAGCGTCCGCAAAAGCGCGGAGGGCAATGCAAGCGACCGAGGGCCGGCCAGCTCCGTTGCTTCCGGCTCCCTATCGATCGAGGCTGAGGCGGCCCCCGAGTCGTTCGAGCCGGAGGCGCGCAGGCGCGCTGAGCAGCCCGTCCGCGAGCAGTCCCGATCCGAAGGGCGGCGGGGGCGAGGACCAGTCATCACCCTGCCTGGAGAAGCGCTGCAGAAGTACGGTCAGCAGCCCGCGGCGGGCGAAGATCCAACCAAGACACCGCGCGAGGAGCGCCCGGTGCAATCGGCGCAGGTGACGGTCCGGCCGTCCACCCTGGTCGAACACCCCATCGAGTGGGACGGTGTCAGCGTGGCAATGCCCGGGGAATCGCTCTCGCGCCACAAGGAGTTCGCTGAACGCGGCTCACAGGCTGCATCGGAGGCAGCCTCTTCCCGACGAGTTTTTGCCGAGCCGACCTCCGGAGACATCTCCCAGTCTGGCGTGGCCGAACGCTCGTCACCCGAACCCGTTTTTGCCGAGCCGATAGGCGAACTGCAAGCCGTGAGCAGCGAACATGCGCCCATCGACACGGAGTTTCCTCCGGCCCATAGCGAGAAACACGCGGCCTCATTTGGCAGTGAAACTCATGCTGTGGAAGCCCCTGCGCCTCTGGGACGGGAAGAGACGGAGGAGACGCAGGAGTTCGACCCGGAGAACGCGTCTGCGTCGCACCGTGTGGATCTCTCCTCTCCCAGCGAGTTCCGGCTCTCATCGCTCTTCGGCCGTGACCCTGAACCGGCAGAAAAACAGGAGAGCCCAAGTGGTGAGGCTCAGGTGAGTGAAACCACGCAGGGCTTTGAGCAGCCCGAACCTGCGCACCATGCCGTGGAAACAGCCCCTCAGTCCGCCCACGAGCGTGACGTTTCTCCGCGTGGGGGAATCCTGAATGGAGCGGAAGGACAGCTAGAGGTTGAGCAACACGACCACGAGATCCATCATGAGACGCATGCAGAGCCGACGCACGAGTCCGCCGCTCTGGATCATCTGCGCGCGTTCACGCCCGGCGATGGACAGGTGGAAGAAGAGGTCATTGATGAGGAGGAGTACGACTTCGCGCCACTCCCGGAGCACGCCTCTCATGAAGACGATCACGACTTGAGTGATCTGGTGGAGGAAGAGACCCAGATGGCTGGCGGGTCGGAGATCGGCGAGGTGATCCGCGATGCGCATATTGATCGCGAGGTGACCTCGAGCGACGACGATGACTTCGAAGACAGCGACGAAGAGGATGAGGTGGCCGAAGGCGAGCAGCCTGCGGTGGCTGTCGCCGGTGAGGAGGAAGCGCCCTCCCCGCGGCGCGGTGGCCGCGATGATCGGCAACGCGGCGGTCGTGAACGCCGTGGCCGTGGCCGCAATGGGCGGCGTCAGTCCGCACAGACCAGCGACCTGCCGATCATCTCCGAGCTGCTGAAGCAAGGCCAGGAGATCCTGGTCCAGATTGCCAAGGAGCCGATCGCGAAGAAGGGTGCGCGTATCACCAGCCACATCGCCCTGCCGGGGCGCTTTCTGGTGTTTATGCCGACCGTGAATCATATCGGCGTCTCGCGCAAGATCTGGTCGGATGAAGAGCGCCAGCGGCTGAAACGGATTCTGATCAGCGAGAAGGGTGAGGC
>JAOAPJ010000274.1 GCA_025462805.1 Acidobacteriaceae bacterium | reverse complement strand
GTTGGAGGCAAGTACAAGGTCTGGACGAAAAAGATCGGCTCCGGCCCTGTGAAGGTCCTGCTTCTTCATGGCGGCCCAGGGTTTCCCCATGACTATCTCGAAGCCATGGAATCCTTCCTGCCAGAGGCCGGCATCGAGATGTACTACTACGATCAGCTCGGCGTAGGAAACTCAGATGTTCCGGACGATCCCGCGCTATGGACGCTGCCCCGTTACCTCAGCGAGGTCGAGGAGGTGCGCCGCGGTCTGGACCTGGATCACTTTGTGCTGCTTGGCCATTCCTGGGGCGGCATCCTTGCGATCGAATACGCACTCAACTATCAGCAGCATCTGCGTGGTCTGGTGATCTCAAACATGACTGCGGGAACAAAGTCTTACCTCGCGCGCACCAATGCACTCAAGCAGCAATTGCTCTCGCCCGAGCTACTCGCCAAATTCGACGCCATGGAAGCGGCGAAGGACTACGCCAACCCTGAATACACCCGCATCGTCATGGAGAACCTGTACCCGCAGATGATCTGCCGGCTTCACCCGTGGCCAGAGCCTCTCAGCCGCGCCTTCCGCCTGGGAAACGAAAAAATCTATAACCAGATGCAGGGCAAGAGCGAGTTCGAAGTCACCCGCAATCTCAAGGACTGGGAGCGCTGGGACCGCCTGCACGAGATCAAGGTAAGAGCGCTAACCATCGGAGCCACGCACGACGAGATGGACCCAGCCGACATTCGCAAGATGGCAGCACTGATGCCGAATGCGGCCTCCGCCATCTGCCCCAACGGCAGCCACATGCCCTTCTGGGACGATCAGGATATCTACTTCCGCCACTTGCTCGGCTTCCTGAAAACGGTGTAGAGACACTCCACCGCCTGGCGCGATCCGCGGTGCGGTCGTACTCCTCAGAAGTGTCTCCCGCAGGCAACAAAGCTGTGGCATCTCAGGAGAGGGATGTCTTGTATCAGGAGCAGGCGAAGGTGCTCCCAACCGTGCCAAACACCACACGCGAAACCTCGTTTTGAGTTACAAAAACCATCCGCAAACCACAGCGTGAGCCGGTGTTTACTTCTCAGCGGCCGCCTCGGATTTACCCTTACGTGGTGCTCGGGCCAGGTCTCCGTCCTTGTCCAGGAAGTAGAGAAAGCCCTTTTCTCTCTGCAGGTTAGTCTCCGCCACCACCTCTTCGGCGGTGTCGCCGGACTTCTTCTTGCGGGCGACGTTGCCCGCCTTGTTGATGAAATAGAGGTACTGCTTGTAGTCGCGCTCCAGCCCTAAATGCTGTACTTTCTCTGACATACGTGCCTCCGCAGGGTGGTGCGCTCCGCCGCCCGGAATGCCACAGCAGGGCAGCGGAATTACCGGTCTGAGTGAAGAGCGGCGCTGGCGCGCTGCTCCTCCGCCTTCTTCGCTTGATCCTCAAGTGCTTGAGCCTGAGGCAGATAGCTGATGGCCTGGCTGATCATTGGGTCCCAGTTCGCTCGTACATGGAGCCCTTCCGACTGACCGAACTGGGTAGTAAAGATGTCCGCCTTGATATTCGACTTGACCCAGTCGGAAATGCCAGCTAAGTCCTGATCTGTGAAGGAGATCTGCTGGCTGGTCAGGAACTGGCGGAACTCGTTCATCACTGCATCGTCCACCTGGAAGTCGCGGCTCACGGTGCGGTTCGCCAGGTAGTGGCTGGCAAAATTGAAGAACGCGTAATGCTCGAGCAGTACGTCCTGAAAATGGTTCGACTTCGGGGTGTCGATCTTGTCATCCGGCGTGATGCCGCCACCGCCGTAAACTGTTCTCCCGGAATCGGTTAGCTTGACCTCGCGGCTCTTATCCTCATTCTTCGGGGATTCATTATGGTTGTAATAGTAGTCATACAGCGAAACACCGCTGTAGTTGCGCTGGATCAGGCGCCCGCTCGGCGTGTAGTAGTGGTAGGTCGTCAGCGCCAAACCGGTGTTATCGGACAAGGGATAGACCGTCTGCACAAGCCCCTTGCCGAAGGTCGTCTCGCCCACAACTATCGCTCTGTCATGATCTTGCAGAGCGCCGCTCACAATTTCGGCGGCCGACGCGGTGCCATGGTTGACCAGCACCACGATCGGGAAGTCCCGCCCGCCGTTACCATGGGACGCTCGCTGCGTCTGCTCCGGATAGGCCCGACCGCGCTGCGAAACGATCACCTGGCCCTTCTGCAGGAATTTGTCGCAGACCGAGACCGCCTCGGTCAGCAGACCGCCTGGATTGCTGCGCAGATCAAGCACTAAACCTTTGACTTGACCAAAGTTATCCAGTGCATCGCCAACCTCCCGGCCAGTCGTCTCCTGGAACTGGGTGATGTGGATGTAGCCCACACCCGGGTGGATCATAAACGCCAGATCAATACTGCCGTGCGGTATCTCGTCCCGCACCAGGTCGAAAGTGAGCGGCTTCGACTGCCCGTAGCGGTTCACGGTCACCTGCACATGAGTGCCCTTTGGCCCCTTCAACATGTTGGCCACTTCGGTCGAGTCCATGTTGTCGGTGGACCTGCCATCCACCGCGGTGATCACGTCCGCCGGTCGCAGGCCAGCCTTGAAAGAAGGGGTACCTTCGTAGGGGAAGAGCACGACGATCTTGTTGTTCTGCGGCTGGATGGTCATGCCCACGCCGTAGTACTTGCCGTGCTGGTCCTCACGCATCTTCGCGTAGGCCTTTGGATCGTAGAAGCTGGAGTGCGGGTCCAACACGCGAAGCATGCCCGGGATGGCGCCGTCATAGATGGCGCGCTCGGCCTTGTCTCCGTTGAGGGGCTCTGCGTAGTTCTGCTCAACCAGGCTGTAGACCGTGGTGAAGGAGCGCAGGTCATTGCGCAGCGCTGACTCATCGGCCTGCGCCTGGGCGCCTACCGTGCGTTCCACCAGCGTCCCACCAGCGGCGCAGGCGGCGAGAAAGACAGTGACGAGGATTGCGGAGCGGCGAGGACTGGGTGCCATAGGGTTTTGCCGGCGCAGGGTCACGCATATTTCAGCAGTCCTGGCGCGTGCTTAGTTAGACGCGAGTATAGCACCGGGGGGAGCGGGAGAGACCCATTCTCGCTGCCACCAAAGCGGCACTTTCGGTGTGGATTTTGGTCCGTTAAGGCATGGTTGAGTCATGGTTCCCGGATGGTTTTGGCGCTGGTGCGTGCATGCACCGTTTCCGGTGGGTAAAATGGTCCGCAAGCACCGTGTCAGCCCAGGGCGACCTTCGGGGATTCTGCCTCCGGCCGATGCGTTTTCAGCACGCCCACCGATTCGAGACTCCGGTGTCCTATACCGGCATGCAGAGAGATTCATGACCCTTCGTCGTTCCGAGATTTGTGCCTGGCTCCTCGCCGGCTCCCTGCTGGCGGCCGCACCCGGCTTCGCCCAGAAGAAGACCAACAAGCCGTTAACTCCAGAGCAGCAGGCGGGTCGTGCGAAGTTTGACCCGCGGGCGCAGGAGTCCAGCTTCGGCGGCCAGACGGTGGAAGAACGTGTCGCGCAGGTTAATGAGCAGATCATTAGCACTTCCGATTACGATCGTGCTGCGCAGCAACTGGTGCAGGAGGGGCAGCAACAGGGCTGGTCCCAGCAGGAGATCGAAGATCACAAGCGCGACCTGCTTCGCGATCTGCTCGATCAGCAACTCTTGCTCTCGAAGGGCAAGGAGTTGGGCATCACCGGTGAGACCGAGCTGGTGCACCGGCTGGATGACATTCGTAAACAGAACCACCTGGACTCGCTGGAGGACCTGGAAAAGGCGGCGGCATCGCAGGGCGTTTCCTTCGAGGACTTCAAGCAGACGCAGCGAAACAGCATCATCACCCAGCAGGTGATACGCGAGCAGGTTGGCCGCAAGCTGCAAATGACCCAGGCCCAACTGCAGCAGTACTACCGGGACCACCTGAACGACTTCACGCAGCCCGAGTCCGAGCGCCTGAGCGAGATCCTGATCCCGGTAGGCACCGGTGGAGATGAAGCCGCGGACCTGGCCGCTGCCAAAGGTAAGGCCGATGATTTGGTCGCCAAGCTGAAGGCGGGTGCCGACTTCGCGAACCTGGCGAAGGCGAACTCCGCCGGTTCCACTGCAGCGCAGGGCGGCGATTTGGGTGAGTTCAAGCGCACCGGCGCGCTGGCCAAGCAATTGGAAGATGCCACCTTCGCACTCCAGAGCGGACAGTGGACCGAGCCGATTCGCACACGGCAGGGTTACGTCATTTTGAAGGTGACGCAGCACACGGCAGGTGGCACGCAGAACTTGGACGCAGTACGGCCACAGGTGGAGGAAGCGGCCTTCATGGGGCGCATGCAGCCAGCTCTGCGTGCCTATCTGGCACAGCTCCGCGGCGACGCGTACATCGATATCCGGCCGGGGTACATCGATACGGCCGCGGTGCACAATCCCGTAAAGCCGCTCTACAGCGCCTTTACGCCGCCTGCACCGAAGAAGAAGGTCCACTTCCAGCGCACCCGTTACACCGGCGCCCATCGCGGACGGCACGCGGGGACGGCCGCCACAACCGATACGGCAAACACTGGCGCGCCAGCGCCCACGGCGGATGCCGCGGGCACGACCGGCGGCGATAGCGGCGCTGCAAACACGAAGGCTACCGGGACGGGGACGACCACCGCGCTTGCCGGCAACAAGCCTCCGGCTGCCGCCCCCCGGGTAGAAAAGCCAGGCAAGAAGGAAAAGATCCGCTTCGGCCAGGCGCCTCGCGAGGCGCTGCCTCCTGCGCAGCAGCCGAACAATGGTCCGGAACAGAATGGCCCGGAACAGGCGGCCGCCGAGGGATCGACCACCGGTGCAGAGACGCAGGTGGCCACAAATGCGAGCTCGAGCGGCGATATACCGACGGAAGCAGCAGCAGCACCGGTGGAGCGCAAGACCCGATTCGCCGACCGTGCTCGCCAGCCCAAGTCGAAGAAGGTGAAGACGGCGGACCAGGTAGAGAACGAGCGAGTGGAGCAGGTCACTCCGGATGAGACCGCTGCGCAGAAGACGCAGTCTGCGCCCCTGGGCCTGGCCGGCGACACGGCGACGAAGAAGAAAGCGCCGAAGGTGAAGGGCGATAAGAGGCGGTACGCCGATGAGGCGAACAAGCCGAAGCAGGAGCCTGCGCCGCCGCCGCAATCCTCCACTCCGTCGCCTCTGGCCACGCCGGGCACTGTGCCGGGCTCGACTGACGCTGCACCGGCAGACAACGCAGCGCCGAACTCGAGTTCCCCGTCCGGGCAATCGGGGACGACGCCGCCACCGACAACGCAGCCGTAGGAATGAATGATCAGGACGAGCGATCTGCAGTGAACCAAGGCACCCTGCTGCCCACTCACACCAAGACCGTATTGCTCGCGGATGTAGCGAAGTACGAGGGGCAGACGGTCACCGACTTCTTTGCGGTTGCGCAGAAGCAGATGAAGCGCAAGCGCGACGGCAGCGCCTATCTTTCCCTGCGGCTGAGCGATCGCAGCGGTCAATGCGAGGCCGTGATGTGGGAGGGCTTCGAGGCCTGCGCGGACGCTTTCCAGGCCGGAGACATCATCAAGGCCCGGGTCGAAGTCTCGAACTACAACAACCGCACCCAAATGACGATTCGCCAGTTGCGCAAGGCGACAGCTGACGAGTACGCGCTCGGGGATTTCCAACCGCATACCAGGTTGTCTATCGATGAGCTGTGGACGAAGCTCAACGGCTTCGTCGAAACGTTCACGGATCCATTTCTGCAGCAACTGGTGCGCAGCTTCCTCGACGACCCGGAGGTGGCGGCGCAACTGCGCACCGCGCCTGCAGCGAAGACGCTGCACCATGCCTGGATCGGCGGACTGCTGGAGCACATCGTCTCGCTGCTGGGCCTGTGCGACGTGGTTTGCCCGCACTATCCACACGTGCGACGTGATCTGGTGATGACGGGTGCGATCCTGCACGACATCGGCAAACTGGAAGAGCTGCGCTGGAACCTGAACTTCGAGTACACGCTGGAGGGGCAGATGCTGGGACACATCACCCTGGGGATTGCCTCGATCGAGCGCAGGATTGCGGCCATCCCGGACTTCCCGCCGGCGCTGCGCCTGATGGTGGAACACATCGTGCTGAGTCATCATGGCAAATACGAATTCGGCTCGCCCAAGCTGCCGATGACGCCGGAGGCGATCCTGTTCCACTACCTGGATGATCTGGACGCAAAGATGTTCTCCGTACGCACGGAACTGGAGCGCAGCGCGCAGCAAGGCCGGGGTGCGGCAGAGATGACGGAATGGGTGAGGTCGCTTGAGCGGCCGTTGCTGGATACGCAAGCATTTCTGAAGGAAGCGGATGCGAGCAAAGCTCCCGCGGAGGTGACGAACGATGCCTTATCTGCTGAAGAGTGAGCCCGAGGCGTACTCCTATAGCGACCTTGAGCGAGACGGCGAGACCACCTGGGATGGCGTGAAGAATCCGCAGGCACTGATGAACCTGGCCGGGATGAAGACAGGCGAGAAACTGGCCATCTATCACTCTGTCTCAGAGAAGGCAGTGGTGGGAACGGCGAAGGTGGTGTCGGTCGATGCGTCCGATCCGCGGAACCCGAAGGTGCGTATTGCGCCGGGGAAGCGGCTGTCGACACCGAAGACGCTGGCCGAGATGCGCGAGGCGCCGGTGTTTCATGGTTCCATTCTGTTTCGCCAGTTTCGGCTGTCAGTGGTGCCGCTCACTGATGAGCAGTACCAATGGCTGCTCTCCTAAGCGCTGTCGCCTCCTCGAATCCACCATTTACAATCAAGGTTTCCACGGGAAGGCACATGCTACGTTTCTCTACCGCGGGTGAGTCTCACGGCGAGGCGCTGATTGCGCTGCTCCAGGGGCTTCCGGCCGGACTTGAAGTCGACCAGGCAATGATTGATCGCGAGCTGTGGCGTCGCCAGCAGGGCTACGGCCGCGGCGGCCGCATGCGCATCGAGACCGATACCGCGCACATCCTCTCTGGCGTGCGCCACGGCAAGACCATTGGCGCGCCGGTGGCCATGCAGATCGCCAACCGCGACTGGAAGAACTGGGAAGACATTCTGCCTGT
>JAOAPJ010000198.1 GCA_025462805.1 Acidobacteriaceae bacterium | reverse complement strand
CCACCACCACCAGCAACTTCATGATCGGTGTCACCGCTGCTGCCAGCGCCGGCATTTATATCAGCCGCGGATACATTCGTCCGTCGCTTGCCATGCCTGTCATGCTAGGCGTGCTGGGCGGATCGCTGCTCGGCTCCCGCATTCTGGTTCGCGCCCGCGTCTCCACCCTGCGCCGCCTGTTCGCCGTCGTCATCGTGGCGCTGGGCATCGAAATGATCTACTCCAGCCTGACGGGAAGGCTCTGATGATGCCCGACCCGCACCCACCCATCGCCCCTCGCCCGTCCGCGACGCATCAGTCGCCCAGCCGTGAAGCCGATCAGCGGCTGGAGCTCGCCATCGCTACGCTCCTGCGTATCGGTGTTGTGCTCGCAGCCGTGCTGGTGGCTCTCGGCGGCGTGCTCGTCATGCGGCACCCCGGCGCGCCCGTCCCCAGCTACACCCAATTCCACCCACCGGGTTCGCTACCCGCCGGAGCCCACGCCCTCACGTCCATCACTGGTGTCTTCCGCCACCTGGCCGATCCCAGCGGCGCCAGCATCATCGAGCTCGGCCTGCTGGTCCTGATCGCCACGCCCATCGCCCGCGTCCTCTTCGCCGTTGTTGGCTTCGCGCGCGAACGCGACTATCTCTACGTCGTCATCAGTCTGCTGGTGTTCGGCATCCTGCTGGTCAGTCTGCTGCACGGCCGCTAGCCGGGCAATTCAAGCCATCGGACGCCCGCACTGCACGCAGTACCTGACGCCGGCGGACTGCACCATGCCGCACGCGCGGCACCCCGTCATCGGCATCGGCAACGGCGGCAGTACGCCGCCCCCGTACACCAGTGAATGGGCAAGAGCGGCTGCCTGCTCCGCGTTATAGCAGCGCACCCGCCCTGGCATAAAGAACGCCTCGATCAATCCCAGCAATGCCGGAATGCCCGTCCAGAAGAGCAGCAGATACAGCGCGCCCAGACCGTTGCGCCGTACATAGAAATGGTGTGCGCCAAAGCTGCCGAGAATCGCCGCCAGCAACACGCCGACGAGCTCATCGCGCTGCACGCTTGGCAGCATCGCGTAGAAAATCGTGCGCTGCTGCTCAGTCATCGGCGGCAGCATCTCGGCAGGCATCATCATGGGCGTGGTCACGTTCGGCTCCTTCGCCTGACGGCTCGTCGGTGTTATCCGGCAGCCCGTCCCGCAGTCGATCGTACGCAAGGCCGCCGCCTGCAGTTCCGCCAATCCACTTCCGCTCGATGCAAATCACGCTGAACCGTTCCCCTTTACCGGGGCATCGAAGAACATATGAGCACCGCACCGACCCTCTCAGCACAATCCACCGGCACCTTCGCTCTTGGCGGTAAGACCCCAATCCACCGCCTCGGCTTCGGCGCCATGCGCATCACCGGCGAAGGAATCTGGGGTCCGCCGAAGGATCGCCAGGAGGCCATCCGCGTCCTCAGGCGCGCCGTTGAGCTCGGCATCGACTTCATCGACACTGCGGACTCCTATGGCCCCTACGTCAGCGAAGAGCTGATCGCAGAGGCCCTTCACCCCTACCCCAAGGGCCTCATCATCGCCACCAAAGCCGGGCTCGTCCGCACTGGCCCGAATCAATGGCACCCCGTCGGACGCCCGGAGTACCTGCACCAGGAGGTGGAGATGAGCCTCCGCCGCCTCAACCTTGAGCGCATCGATCTCTGGCAGCTTCACCGCATTGATCCGAAGGTGCCGGTAGAAGAGTCGCTCGCGCCTATCAAGAAGCTGCAGGAACAGGGCAAGATCCTCCACGTCGGCCTCTCCGAGGTCAAGCCGCATGAGATTGAGCAGGTCCGCAAGATCATCGATATCGTCAGCGTGCAGAACCAGTACAACCTCGGCGATCGCCAGCATGAAGACGTGGTCCAGTACTGCGACCAGCACAACATCGGCTTCATCCCATGGTTCCCCGTCGCAGCCGGCAAGCTCGCTCGCTCCGGCGGTCCGCTGGACGAGGCAGCCAGGCGCCACGGCGCCACCGTCGCCCAGCTCTCCATCGCGTGGCTGCTGTACCACTCGCCGGTGATCCTGCCCATCCCGGGCACATCCTCGGTCAAGCACCTCGAAGAGAACGTCGCCGCCGCCTCTGTCAAACTCAGCCCCGAGGAGTGGAAGACGATCGAGGAAGACGCCAAAAAGAAATAAACCTATCTCCATCTCAGATCAGGAAAAGGGCAGCCACCGGCTGCCCCTTTCCTCTTGGGCGAGCCTTCTCCGGCATACAGCGCCTCGCTTCGGGGAACAAAGTGCCGCCTGCTCAGTACACACTGCTGACCCAACTTCATGGTCGAACCGCCGGAACGCCAAAGTGTGATCCTCCGCATACCGATTACCGCGGGGAAGCAGCATTTTCGCTTTCAACTTGGAAAGAGCACTGGCGAAGCGCCTATAACCATCGGTGATGGCTGACCAGGACACAACCAGTTCGAGGCGCATCGTGCAGCTGGACGGGCTGCGGGCCATCGCCGTTCTGATGGTCTTCCTGGGCCACGCGTTCCGCTTGCGGCTTTTCTGGACCGGCGTGGACCTGTTCTTCATCCTGTCCGGATTTCTCATCACCGGCATCCTGCTCGAGCAGCGCGGGAAGAAACGCTGGAGCGGCTATCTCGCCTCCTTCTATGAGCGCCGCGCGCGCCGGATCCTTCCTCCCTATCTCCTCTTCCTTGTCCTTACTTCCATGCTCTTCGGCATCGGCTGGCTTCGCCGCTGGTATCTCTTCCTCTTCCTGATGAATACCGCGCCATTCTGGAGCGTAGCCAAGCCCTATTATTTCGGTCTTCTTTGGACGCTCGCGATCGAGGAGCAGTTCTATCTGGTATGGCCGCTCGCGGTATACCTGCTCGATGAGGTCGCGCTCGCGTGGTTGGCAGGGAGCATCGTTCTGGCTGCGCCGGTCCTGCGCTGGATCGCGACCGCCTTCTTTCCCGGGCGTTGGTCTGTCTACACCTCCACTCCCTTCCGCATGGACCTGTTGGCAGCCGGAGCGCTGATCGCAATTGCCTGGCGTCACCGTCGCTCTGCCGTCGAGCGGTTGGGAAGGTATGGTCCCGTGCTCGCCGGGCTCGCAGCCGCACCGCTGCTCTGGCTTTCCCGCTTCTCCTGGTTTCAGCCAGGTACCGACACCGTTCTGGTGAATGTCTGGCTCTACGAGCTCAGTCTCATCGGATATGTCGGCGTCATGGGGTGGGCACTCAGCGGAAGCGCAGTCGGAGCCTTGAAGCTGCGGCCGCTGGTATACGTGGGCAGGATCAGCTACAGCCTCTACCTGGTGCACCCCACCGCCCTCGCAATCGTGCGGCGGCATTATCTGCACCACTACACGCTGACTGCAGCCATCGCTTTGCTCCTCTCCTTCGTCTATGCGGGGCTCTCCTGGCGCTTTCTGGAAAGGCCTCTTCTGCAGCGACGCCGGCAAGAGGCTCCCCCCGGCACGAAGTCCGGATCCATCCCGTTGGCCGCGCCGACGCTCTGACCCACGCAGGGCAGGCGTGTTCCGGCCCGAGCGGTCCACGAGACCAAGCAGCAAAGAGACGAAGCAGCAAAAATCCTGTTCACCCACTTGCGCTCACCTATCTGTGAATGCTACCGTCTGTAGCACTATGACCAGTAGCACTTCGCCGCCACCCCATCCGCAGCCCCACGATCCCGCCGGTCTGGGCGAACTGGAGCAGGCCATTCTGCGTATGGTCTGGCAGTCGGGCCAGGCCACCTCCGAACAGGTGCGGGAGCAGCTCCATGCCGCTGGCCGGATGCTCAAGGAGTCCACCGTGCGCACCGTCCTGCGCCGCCTCGAAGAGAAGGGCTACCTCGCCCACACGGTCGAGCAGCGCACCTTCATCTACCGCGCCGCAGCCGATGACCGCTCCGTTGCCGGGCGCGCCGTACAGCGCATCGTCGATCGCTTCTGTGGCGGCTCCGTGGAGGCGCTGCTGGTCGGCATGGTCGACGCCGACGTGCTCAGCGGCAGGGAACTGGAACGGCTTGCGGCCAAGATCGCGAAGGCAAGGCAGAAGGCAGCGAAGGCGAAATAGAAGGCACGCCAACCATCAGCAAAGGGAGATGGGCAGATGAGCATCATCAACGTTCTCGGAGAATCGGCCGTCCGCACGCTCGTCCTGGGGCTCGCTGT
>JAOAPJ010000109.1 GCA_025462805.1 Acidobacteriaceae bacterium | reverse complement strand
AAAGCGAATCGCTCTTCCCTAGTGCCCCGCCTTGCGTCATGCTGGACTGCATGCGAGGTCTGCTGACTACCGTGTCTCTTCTGGCGCTGGGCCTGTGGCTCGGCGCGCTTGTGCTCTTCGTTCAGGTGGCCGTCGTAGCCTTTGGTGCGCTGCCGCCGCTCTTCCTCAATCCGGCAGATGGCATCCACGCAGCCGGACTGGTCGTGGGAGGCACACTGCGGCACGTGCACTACATAGGTCTGATCTGCGGACTGGTCTTCCTGCTGTGCAGCGTGCTGTTGCGTGGACACGTGCGCTGGCACTCGGTGGTACCCCAGGCCGTGCTGGTGCTGGTGATGGTCAGCCTCACTGGTTATTCGCAGTTCTCGATCATCCCGCGCATGGATACGGCGCAGGCGTCAGCAGGCGGCAGCGTCGCCTCGCTTCCCGAGTCCAGTCCCGCGCGCGCGACCTTCGATCAGCTTCACCGGCAATCCGTCCATGTGGAGCAGGTGATTCTGATCCTCGGCTTTGTCGCCTTCTTCGTGGCGGGCCGCCGGCACTCGATCCTTGCGTAGAGAAGGCCGCCTCGCAGGGCGGCCTCTGTCGTTCTCTGATTTTGCATCGCGGCGATTACCTCTTCTTGTCGCGCAGCCCTTTCACCGTGTGATGCGTGATTAGGATATGTTCCTCTTGACGAACCAGCATCTCCCTGATCGGTAGCGGCAACTCCTGCGCCAGCGCGTCGGCATAGGCCTTCTTCGCGATATCCTCACCTTGCTCCGCGGTATCGAGCAGCGCGTGATCTCCGCCGCCCAGCTTGGCCTTCAGCTCTCCCCAGAAGCGATGCGCCTTGGACGACGTCGACGTGCTGACTTTCACATCCTTTACGCCCATGCGGTGCAGTTCATTCTCCAGTTCCGCTGCGTATTCTGCACGGATCTGCGTCTCTTCCAGGAAAAAACGTCTCGCCGTCGGATCCTGAATACGCTGCCCCAACTCGATGAAGCCTTCATGCCCATCGTGCAGCGTCTCGATCAGGTCCTTCAGCGTCGATTCCACTTTGTCCAGTGCGATATGCTCTACCATTTGGCCACATCCTTCCTCATTGGGATGTGCCTTCACTCCCCCGGTTTGTATTCAACTCCAGACGGCGTCGCCTATGTCCTCGGATCGCCAATCCTCGGATCCCCTAACCGCCTGTATAGTGAACCTTTGGTCTTTGCCCCTCGGAACGCTGGATGAAGCTGATCGTATTTGGTGCCACTGGTGGTATTGGAAGGCTGCTGATTGTAGGCGCACTGGAGCGCGGTCACGCGGTGACTGCTTTCGTGCGAAGCGCAGACGCGTTAGAGTCGCGCGATGGGCTGCGGGTGGTAGCGGGGGATCTCCATGATCCCCAGGCGGTGGGCGACGCCATAGATGGACATCGCGCCGTCTTCTCCGCTCTCGGTCCGCGGACGCTCAAGGCCGACCCAATCCTCAGCCACGCGCTGCCCATCATCATCAACGGCATGCACTTCCACATGGTGGAGCGCATTATCACGGTAGGAGCCGCGGGCGCTCTTTACCCGGCGGGAAAGTACCAGCCCCGCCTCGCGAACCTGCTCTTCACGGTTGCGCGTTCTACCTTCCTGCGTCACCCGATGTCGGACCAGCGCGCGCAGGAGCGTCTGCTCGCGGCCAGCGATCTTGACTACACCATCGTGAGGCCGCCGCGGCTCACTGACACACCGCCCACCGGCAAGTACCGGGTCCTGCCCGATGCGCTGCCCTCCAGCAGCCGCCACATCTCGCGTGCGGATGTCGCCGATTTCATGCTGCAGCAGCTCACAGACCCGCGCTTTCATCGCCGAGGCGTCTACCTCGCGGACTAGCACCCAGGCTGACCAGGATCCAGACAGAAACGGGGCGGCGATGTAGGAATCGCACACCCCGTCTCTTGCTTCCGCTTTTCTGCCCTATCGCATATCCGGTCTACTGCGGGTTCGGAGTGGTCTTGTCCTCAACCTTATTCGCGCCATGCTCCGTCGCGTGGGCGGTTCCATGCACCACCTTCTTCGTGCCATGGACGGTCTTGTGGTAGCCCTTCTCTGTCCCTTCCTTCGTCTTGTCGTAGGCCTTTTCCGTGCCGTGCTCGGTCTTGTGGTAGGCCTTCTTGGTGCCCTTGGCAACGCCGTGCCCTACGTCTTTGGTTGCGTTCTTGGTCTCGTGGCCGGCGTCCTTCATGTCCTGGCCTGCGGTCTGCGCCGATGCGGCCGGTACTGCCATGCCCATGCACAAGGCCGTAGTTAAAAACGCGCATGCAATGCGATTTCTCGTGAGTCTCAAAGCCATCTCCTCTTTCCTCGAACAAAGTCCTGCGTCTCTCAGGCTACTCCGTTGCGGGATACGATGCGCAGTCCTTTGCTGGGATGTATCTGCTCGCGTTTCAGACCGCCCAAGAAGCTGTTGATGGCGACAGAGAAGGCCGCGGGCACCTCTTCGTGCGGCAGATGACCGGCTCCGGGAATCACCAGCAGAGAGGCCCTTTCGAAGTAGCCGACCAGCCGCTCCCCGCTTGCGAGGCTCACCGCACGGTCGCGATCACCCCACAGCAACAGCGCGGGTACATTTCGCACCTTGGGCAGCACTGCTGCCAGTTCCGCCATGTCCTCATGCCAGCGGTCCAGGATGCTGAGAACATAATCCACCGTGCCCGGTATGCGAAGGGAGCGGATGTAGCTCTCGAGCGACCCGGACCGGACTCGGCTCGCATCCCCGTACATGCGTCCCAGGGCGAGCGACTGCATGCCGGCGGGAACCGCTGGGAGCCGCGAGGCGAAGCGGCGTCCCAGCGCCGTCCGGTAGAACCGGATCAATGGATCAGCGATGTCGGAGAAGGGATTCGCGGGCGCGTGAAGGATGAGGCTGCGCACGCGCTCAGGATGGCGTGCGGCCAGCATCAGGGCGATCGAGCCGCCATGGGAGGTGCCTACGATATCGGTCTGCGGGATGTCCTTCGCATCCATCAGCGCCACGACTCGTTCTGCGGCGGCGGTCAGACTGACGTCCAGGCCGGCTACCCGGTCCGAGCCGCCAATGCCTAGCGCGTCGGGTGCAAGGATGGTCGAGTCGGTGGCGAGCCGCTGCGTGGCAGCACCCCAGGCATCCGCCGTGCCCAGCAGTCCATGGAGCAGAAGCAGGGATGGCCCCTGGCCGGAGACGAGACAGCGCATGCGTGCGCCCTGGACCGGGACAAACTCCTCCCGTACCTGCAGATACTCCAAGGCATTAATCCAGCCGGCAAGAGACATTCAGAACCTCAGGCAAGTCCAGCAAATGGCCGAGTCACTCAATTTATTAAAACTCCTGCAACATAGGAAGCGCGCTGGAACGAAAAGATGCACAGAGGGAAGTCCAAAGTTCCATTACGGTCGTTCCTTGGCCTCACGGCTGCATGGAGAGGCGAGCCGGATGCTACAAATCCGCGTCGGGTGCATATGTGGAGTCATAGGGGCCTCCCGTTTCATGGAACCCTGACAGTTCAGCTGTGCACGCGCTCCGTGCCTCAGATGGCCATCAGGGCGCTTACACCTTCTGCTGTAAGGCTTTACAGATCCACCGCGTGGCACGCCGGGCATTAGAAAAGGCTGGCAACCGGCGTGCTTCGCACTACACTGAACACACTCCCAGGCCTTTGCCTGCGCATGCAGAAGTCTCTCTCAATTCGGCTGACTGTGCTTACCCTGGCGCTCTTCACGCTGGCAGCGACCATCCTTGCGTCGCTGAACCTAGTAAAAGATGCCGAGTACCAGAAGCCGACCGACGGGATCTGGTGGGTGGAGGCGCACGGCGGTCTCGAGGCCCAGCGTGTGCCCGCCGGTTCCCCTGGGGAGCTGGCGGGTATCAAGCCAGGGGACGTCCTGCTGTCCGCCGGGGTTCACGCGACGCCCACGCCACGCATGGCAAGCCTGGTCCGCGAGTGGTTCCGGACGGGCTCTTACCGCAAAATTGAGTACACGCTGCTCCGCTCCGGCGTTCGCATCGATGCCCCGGTCATCCTGATCACCCAGGATCGTTCGCAGTATGAGGGTCTGCGGCTGGTGGCCCTGGTCTACCTGCTCATCGGACTCTACGTCCTGTTCCGCCGATGGACTGCGCCTCACTCCACACACTTTTTCGTCTTCTGCCTAGTGTCCTTCGTTCTCTATGCCTTCCATGCGACTGGCAAGCTGAATGCCTTCGACTGGAGCATCTACTGGGGCAACATGCTGGCGGGGGCGTTGCAGCCGGCGCTCTTCCTTCACTTTGCGCTGGCCTTCTCGGAGGAGCGCAGCCGGGAAAACAAAGGCGGATCACCTCCCGGCTGGCTCCTGACACTGCTCTATCTGCCAGCCGTGGCGGTGCTGGCCGTGCAGGCGACGGCCTTCGTCTACTGGTCTGCCACTGAGCTGCTGCTGCATCGCCTGGACCAGATCGCCATCGGCTATCTGGCCGCCTACTACGTACTGGCAGCGATGGTGTTCTTCGTCCATTACCAGCGCACGCATAATCCGCTGCGCCGGCAACAGTTGAAGTGGCTGACCCGCGGCACGCTCCTGGCCGTGGTGCCGTTCACGGTGCTCTACGTGATTCCGTTCCTGGCGGGCTGGCCGACACCCTCGATCCTCAATAAGATCGCGGGGCTATGCCTGGTCTTTCTGCCGCTGACCTTCTCCTGGGCGATCGTCCGGTATGGCCTGATGGACGTCGACCTGATCTTCAAGCGGGGCGTGGCCTATACGCTGGCCACCGCGGCACTGATCGGGCTCTACTTCGGCGCGGTTGGACTTTTTGCTGAGGTCGTCCACACCAAGCTGCCCAGCTTCGGCGCCTGGGGACTGGTGATCACGATCATTATTACGGCCCAGCTCTTCGAGCCACTGAAGCGGGTGATCCAGGGGCAGGTGGATCGCGTCTTCGATAGGCGCCGGTATGACTACCGTCAGACTCTGATCGACTTCGGGCGCGACCTCAGCTCCGAGACGGACCTTGATGCTGTGCTTGCCTCTGTCACTGATCGCCTCACTCGCACTCTGCTTGTCTCCCGCGTGGCGATCTTTATCGACGGGCCGCGCGGACGATACACACTGGCCGCTGCCAATGGGCCAGGAGCCGGACTGTTGCCGGCCACCAGCCCGCAGGCGCGGGCTCTCGATCTTAGTTTCCTGAAGTTCGATGAAAACGCGCCTAGCGAAGACGGCGAGAGTGGCTCCCACCTTTTCCTGGAGAACCCGCAACACGCCCTGCATCTGAGCGAGACTGGGCGGGCCGCCGCCGCAGCGCTGGACCTGCATTACTACCTGCCCTGCCGGGTGCAGCAGCGCACCATCGCCGTGGTCGGCCTGGGCCGCACCACTTCCGGTGATTTCCTCTCCTCAGAGGATGTTGAGCTGCTCCAGTCGCTCGCCTCCTACATCGGCATCGCGATCCAGAACGCGCGACTGTATGCATCGCTAGCCGAGAAGGTCTCCGAGTATGAACGGTTGAAGGAATTCAACGAGAACATCGTCGAGTCGATCAATGTCGGCATTCTGGCTATTGGACTCGACGAGAGGATCGAGAGCTGGAACGCACAGATGGAGGTCATGTTCGCGCTGCCCCGCGTGGACGTGCTGAACCAGCCTTTATCTGCCATTTTCCCGGAAGAGTTCGTGGCTGAGTTCCACCGGGTCAAGGAAGAGCCTGGCGTTCACAATCTGTACAAGTTCCAACTGCCGATGCGCACCGGCGAGACACGCACGGCGAATATCGCGATCGCGCCGCTGGTGTCGCGCAGCTTTTCGGTGGTGGGCCGCATCATCCTGGTCGACGACATCACCGGGCGCATGCAGTTAGAGGCCCAGCTCGCCCAGGCCGAGAAGCTCTCGTCGATCGGACTGCTGGCCGCCGGTGTCGCGCATGAGGTCAACACCCCGCTGGCGGTCATCTCCAGCTATACGCAGATGCTGGCCAAGCAGGTGCGCGGAGATGAGCGTCTGGCACCCCTGCTCGATCGCATCACCAGCCAGACCTTCCGCGCCTCGGAGATCGTCAACAGCCTGCTCAACTTCTCGCGGACTGGAAGCACGGAGTTCTCTGAGCTCGACCTGAACGGCATCATCCGGGACACGCTGACGCTGCTCGATCACCAGTTCAAGACCAGCGCGGTCCGGATCGAGACGAAACTTAATCCGGACCTGCCGCGGATCGTCGGCAACTCGGGCAAGCTGCAGCAGGTCTTTCTGAATCTCTTCTTGAACGCCAAAGACGCCATGACTGCCGGCGGATCATTGCGCGTCGCGACGGAGTCGAATGGCCGTGTGGGCGTGGTGATCGCTGACAGTGGCTCCGGCATCGCTCCCGAGCATATGCAGCGCATTTACGATCCGTTTTTCACCACCAAGAACGCAACCGCTGAGGGCCAGCGTCGTGGCACGGGCCTGGGACTCGCGGTCACCTATGGCATCATCCAGGAGCACGCCGGGCGCATCCACGTGGAGAGCGCCGTGGGCCAGGGCACGACCTTCCATCTCGAATTCCCCGCCGTAAGGAAACCGCTGCATGTCTGAAGTCACTACACTGGTGCCGCCACCGCCCACCGAGATCCAGAGCGCCCGCATCCTGATCATCGATGACGAGGCTGCCATTCGTGAGTCGCTCGAAACGCTGCTCATGCTCGAGGGATATTCCGTCGGCATGGCTGCCGATGGAGTGAAGGGCCTCGATGAACTGGAACGGCAGCCGTATGACCTGGTGCTGCTGGACCTCTCCTTGCCCGGAGAGAATGGCATCGATCTCCTGCCACGCGTTCTCGAGCGGCATCCGCAGCTCCCCGTGATCATGATCACGGCGTACGGCACCGTGAACAACGTAGTGGATGCCATCCGCGCGGGAGCCCGCAACTTCGTTCAGAAGCCGTGGGAGAACGAGAAGCTGCTGGCGGATATTCGTGCGGCCATCACACAGCACCGCACCGAAGAAGAGAACGTCCAACTGAAACGGGCGCTGAAGCAGCGCTATACCTTTGAGAACATCGTCGGCAAGAGCGAGGGGATGCTCAAGATCCTGGACCTCGTTGCTCAGGTGGCGCCTTCGCGCTTCACTGTGCTGATCCAAGGGGAAACCGGCACCGGCAAAGACGTCATTGCCAAGGCTATCCATGCCAATTCGCCGCGCCGAGATAAGCCCTTCGTGCCGATTAACACTGGGGCACTCCCAACCGAACTGCTGGAATCGCAACTCTTCGGGCATGTTAAGGGCGCCTTTACCTCCGCTCATGCCGCCCAGAAGGGCCTGTTCGAGATCGCCAATGGCGGAACACTCTTTCTGGATGAGATCGGGACCATGGGCCTGGAGACGCAGGCGAAGATCCTGCGCGTGCTGCAGGACCGCCGCTTCCGCCCTCTCGGCTCCGTGCAGGAGGTGCAGGTGGATGTGCGCATCCTGGCCGCAACCAACAGTAATCTGCGCCAGGCGGTGCGCGAGGGCCGCTTCCGCGAAGACCTCTACTACCGCCTGAATGTCGTCACCATAGACCTGCCCCCGCTGCGCTCGCGGCGCGAGGACATCCCTCTGCTGGCGAACTACTTTCTCGAGCACTTCTCGCTGGACAACCAGCTCGAGCTGCGCCGGGTGGCTCCCGAGGTGATGCGAGCCATGATGGACTATGATTGGCCGGGCAACGTACGCGAGCTGGAGCACGTCATCGCGCGAGGGGTCGCGCTCTCTCCCACTCCGGTGATCCAACTTGAGGTGCTGCCCGGTGAGCTGACCGGCCGTTCCTACTCGGCGTCCCTCCTGGAGCACGATGCGAATGCCTCGCTGTTCGATATCCTCGAAGACATCGAGCGCCGCATCATCATTGACAAGCTGGAGCGCTGTAACTGGAACCAGACCGACGCGGCCGAGCAGTTCCACATCCCGCTCTCCACCCTGAACCAGAAGATCAAGCGCCTCAACATCGAGATCCGCAAGAAGGTCAAGGAATAGCGCCGGGCGAGGAATCACACCAGCAAATGACTCTTTGCGCGGCGCACAGCGCGCCTGCATAGCTCGCCGTGTTCTGCCGTTACAATTCCCCCATGGCCATCGGCTCGCTGGATAGCTTCGCCAGGAAAAGCGTCAGCTCCGTGCAGGACTACGCGATCCTCTCCGGCAGTGCGCTCACGAATCTCTTTCGGCGCCCCCGTTACGTCAACGATATGTTCACGCAGGCAGACATCATCGGTGTCGGCTCGATCCCGATCGTCATCCTGACCGGCTTCTTCACCGGCGCCGTGCTGGCCCTGCAGTCGGCATCCTCACTGTCCACCTTCGGCGCCACTGCCCTCACGGGCACCCTGGTCTCGCTATCGATGATCAAGGAGCTTGGTCCGGTGCTGACTTCGCTGATGATCTCCGGGCGCAACGCGTCGGGTATGGCCTCTGAACTCGGCTCCATGATGGTGACAGAGCAGATCGACGCGATGCGTGCCCTCGGTACGGACCCGATGAAGAAGCTGGTGGTGCCCCGCATGGTTGCCACCGTGACCATGAACTTCTTCCTCACCATCATCTCGGACACCGTGGGGACGCTGGGCGGAGCCTTCGTTGCCGTGTTCCTGCTGGGACAGAGCGGCTCGCAATACTTTCATACCGCCTATCAATCGCTGGTCTTCGCGGATGTGTTCCAAGGACTCATCAAACCGGTCTTCTTCGGCTTCATCATTGCTTCGGTCGGCTGCTACTTCGGTATGTCGACCCGGGGCGGCACGCAGGGCGTGGGACGCTCGACTACGCAGGCGGTGGTCGTCGCGTCGGTGCTCATCATCGTGATCGATTTCATCATCAGCCGCACGATGATCGGCATCTTCGGACGTTGACCCCGAACTCCTCATGCCTACCGCGACCCCAGAGACTGCATCGAGCCGGTTCCAGCCCAAGCCTGGCACGCCGCCCGTTGTCTTCGAGAATGTCTCCATCCGCTTCGATCGCAATGAGGTCCTGAAAGAGATTTCCTTTCAAGTGAAGGCAGGCGAGACGCGCCTGCTTCTCGGTCCGGCGGGCGGCGGCAAGAGCGTACTGATGAAGCTGGCCAACGGGCTGATTCGACCAGACAGCGGACGCATTTTCATCTTCGGCCATGAGATCACGGCGATGCGGGAAGACGACATCTTCGAGCTGCGCTCGTGTGTCGGGATGGTCTTCCAGGAAGGTGCGTTGTTCGACTCGATGAACATCCGTGACAACGTGGGCTATCGCCTCATCGAGCGGCATGTGCCGGACGAAGAGGTGGATCAACGCGTGCTCGAAGCGCTGCGTTTCGTGGAACTGGACAAGACCATGGAGAAGGTCCCCTCGGAGCTCTCGGGCGGCATGCGACGCCGCGTCGCCATCGCGCGCGCAATTATCTCAAAGCCGAGCCTCCTGCTTTACGATTCTCCGACCGGCGGCCTCGACCCAATCACGTCAACCAACATTGTCGCCCTGATCATGAAGCAGCGTGATGTCTACCACACCAGCTCCATCCTGATCACGCATCGCCTGCAGGATGCCTTCATGCTGGCTACGCATGTCTTCGATCGCGACAGAAACGAGATGGTGCTGCTGCCCGCAGGTGAAGCCGATCGCGATACCAGCTTCATGGTGCTGCACGAGGGCCGCCTCATCTTCGACGGCACCACGCACGAGCTGGTGCACTCGGACGATCCGTTCCTGAAGGAATATCTGTCGTAGTGGCTAAACGAACAGCAGCGATACTGGCGCGCCAAGCCGGTAGCTGCGGTCCGTCTGCTTCAACTTCCCGCTTTGTGGATCCCGTGCGAAGACGACTATGTTCTGCGTATCCTGGTTGGCTACGACCAGCCACCGCTGGGATGGATCCAGGGTGAAGCTGCGCGGCGTTTTGCCGCCGCTGTTGATACGCTGCACAAAGCTGAGCGCGCCGGTCTCGGGATCGACCGCGAAGACCACAAGGGTCTCTTCCCCGCGGTTCGAGGCGTAGAGGAACCGTCCCGCATGATCCACCATCAGCTCGGCAGCCTTGCTCTGGCCCGTGAAGCTGGCGGAGTGGATCGGCAGTTCCGATAGCGAGGTCAGATGTCCGGACTGCGCATTCCATCCCAGCACATCAACCGAGGAGGCCATCTCATTGATCGAGTAGAGCCAGCGTCCATTGGGATGAAAGATGGAGTGCCGCGGCCCGGAGCCTGGCTTCGCCTGCCAGGGCGCGCCCGCCTCCTTCAGTTCGCCGGTCGCGAGATTGGTGTGGAAGACCATGATGCGATCGATGCCAAGATCGTTCACCAGCAGGAACCGTTCATCCGGAGACAGCGTGACGCCGTGGGTATGCGGGCCCTCCTGCCGTTCCTTGTCAGGTCCGCGGCCATGGAAAGCGACGTGCGCGACCGGACCATCGAGGCCCTTCGGGTTCACGCGATAGGAGCTCAGTGTGCCGCTCGTGTAGTTCGCCACATAGACGACGCGACCGGCGCGATCTGTCGTGATGTGGCAGGGATCGCTTCCACCGGAGGGGACGGTGTTCTGGCGCATCAGCCGGCCGCTCGCGTGGTCGCGCCGGAACGCGGTCACTGACCCACCCTTCGTGCCATCCGGCTGCCGGATGTTCTCCGTCTCATTGACGCAGAAGAGTGCATCCCCGGTGGGAGTAACCGCGAGAAAAGACGGATCGGTCGTCTCCGCGGCACGCTGGAGGGGTGTCAGGCTGCCAGCGCTGTCTTCCCATTGGGCCATGTAGATCCCGTCCGCCTCGCCGCCAGGCCCCATGTCGTGTGTGTAGGTGCCGATATAGAGCAGCGGCTTGCGGGTGGCATTTGCTTGAGACAGGAGTGTGCGTGTCATAAAAGGGAGAAGCGGTGCCATCGCCACGACGACGCGGCGGGAGATGCGAGCCATGAGGGCCATGCTATCGCAACC
>JAOAPJ010000132.1 GCA_025462805.1 Acidobacteriaceae bacterium | reverse complement strand
TGCTTGTACGCAGAGAGCAGGAGTGCTTTCATCAGGGACCCAATCCTTGTTGAAAGAGCAGCTTACAGCAGAAAGCCCCCGGCCGTCGGCCAGGGGCTTGTCTCGTTGGGAGATGCGCGTTAAGCGCTGAAGGAGGACCCGCAGCCGCAGGTGCTCTTCACGTTTGGGTTCTCAAACTTGAAGCCAGCCGCCTCGAGTGTTTCGACGTAATCCACCACGCAGCCGTTCAGGTACATCAGCGAGGTGGCGTCCACAAACACCTTCATGTCATCGAAGTGGAAGACCTTATCCATCATGCCGGCCTGGTTCTCGAAGGACATGGAGTACTGAAAACCCGAGCACCCGCCCCCGACGACACCAATCCGAAGACCTGCCGGTAGCGGATCCTGCGTCGCCATGATCTCCCGCACCTTCGTGATCGCGCCGTCGGTCAGCGTAAGCGGCGCCTGCTTCGGCGGGTTCGTCTGCTCTGTCAAAGGCTGCGCGATGGTTGCCATATCTGTTGTTCTCCCTGGACCTGTCTCGCTCTTATTTTATGCTCCGGCGGTATCCCGGACAAGTTCTATCCGAATTACCTTCGCGGATCCTATTCCCTTGTCTATAGAGATGCGCCCGCCAGAGCCAAAGACGCAGAGACTCCCTACTTGGCCGTGATCTTGTCGGCAATCTGCTCGTACTCAGCCTGGGTCAGCAGCCCATGACGCACCAAGGCCCGCGGCGAGTCATACGGTCTCCCCTTAACGATCTCCTGCGCCTTGGTCAGACCCACCCCCGGCAGCAGCGCAATCCGCGCCGTGCTGGCGCTATTGATATCGACGCGGTCGCCGCGATCCGCCGATTTTGGGCTGTTCACGCCCTCCTTGACGCCCTGCGCAATCGCATTTACGCCATCCACTGCGTTTGCGGCAGCAACCTTGCCCTCCGCTGCCAGCTGCTTCGCACCCTTCTGCACGTCCCGCGTCGCCTCGGCGCTCTGCCGCCGCAGTTCCTCGTCGCTCGGCTTGGTCCGGTTGTCGCAGCCGGCGAGCGGCACAGCAGCGAGGCATCCGGCCAGGAGGGCGCAGACAGCATAGGGGCGAAGTGTGACAAAAAGAGCTCGCATCAGGTTCATCTCCGCCGGGCGCTCCGGCTTGAAAACTGGCAACACGGTACAAAGCCAGAGCGTTGGATGTGCGAAGCCGCCGCCGGGGTGGCCGACCACCGCTTCCGCCGGCCATGGCCCGCCCCGCCCGGAGCTCCGGGTACACCTTCACTTGTGCAAGATTTCTCTTGTCTGCCGCCCTCCGGCAGGACTAGCGTTCCTGCTGAACGGCCCCTCTGCCCCCAGAGACCGGCTGGCAAGGCATAGCCGCACCTGGCTCCGGCGACGGACCGCTCGTAGTCGAACCGGAGGTGCTCTATGCACTATCTGACCATCGTCTTCATCGTCTGGGCCTTGGCGGCGAGTGTTTTGCTGGTCCTGCTGGCCTATCGGTCCACGCTGACTCGGTACGAAGAAGACTGCCTCTTCCTGGGCGACTGCAACGACCATCAGCACAAGGAGCAGGAACAGATCCTGGCCCGCGTGCGTAAGGTGCAGCCGGCCGTCAAAGCCATGACGTTTGCCACTTGCCTGATGTCCGCGGCTCTGCTGGGCACATTCGTGTATCAGCTCATCCAGCAGCTGAACGCAACGGGCAGTTAACTGGGAGGGCTTCCCTTCGGGGGAGCCTCCTCATCGCTGTCATTCGACGTGGCGCCGCTGTGGATCACCGGCACGCTGCGAATGGTGCCCTTGGCGATTACGTCTATGTCTGCCGTCTTCGCGTAACGAAGGAAGGTCCCGCGCGGATCTTTCATTCCCCACTCCACATACGGCACGGTGAAGTGCGTCGTGGCGGTGACGGTATCGTCTTGACGCACCAGGTGCACCTTCATCTGGAACGGATGGTCCGCACCGTGGATGTTGAGCATCCCCTCGGCAATCACATCTCCACTGCCATCCGCCTTTGGGACCTGTCCGCGCAGGTGCTCGACATGAAAGAAGATCGCCGGATATCGCTGAGTCTCGAGCACATCCTCATGCATCTGCCGGTCTTTCACTGGATTTGCAATATGCGCTGTGGTGGCGTCGACCAGTATCTCGCCTTGTGCAAGCGTTGAATTGGGATCGATCGCCAGAGCGCCCCCCTTCAACTTGAAGGTCCCGCGCAGATCCCGCAGCAGGCTGCCGACGCGAAAGTGAATCTGACTCGCCGCCGGGTCGAAGTGGATGGTGATATTTCGCTGAGGTATCGCCGCAGACGGCTTCCCTTGGGGGGGAGAGCTCTGCTGCGCAAGCACGAGAGGGACCCAGAGCAGAGCAAGCGCCAGCACGCCGTGCGTGGAGCAGCGATAAAGCATCAGGCCTTCCTTCCCAGATCATCTTTCCGGCTAAGTTCAAGGGACCGGATAAGTTCAAGGGACGAAGATGCGCAACTGGGGGAGGGGGTTGGTACGTTCCGCTTCTGCTGACTACTCGGCCAGCGCGAGCTGGTGGCGCACATCCGACCCGCGCACCCAGAAGATCACGTCCGTGGCGATATTCGTCGCATGGTCGGCGATCCGCTCCAGGTTGCGTGCCGTGATCACTGCATTCAGTGCCTGCAGGCTTGCATCGGGAGACTGCTGCATCACCTGAATGAGGTCCACATGGGCGGCGCGGTTCATGTGGTCGATACCGTCATCCATCTCGCGTACCGTCTCGGCCAGCGGCGCGTCGGCTTCAATCAATGCCTGTACCGCACGGCGCATCATGTCCGAGGCGTGCGCACCCATCGCCCCGATATCCACCGGAAGCTCTGCCTTCGGGATGCGAAGCATCTCTTCGGCTCGGCGCGCGATGCTCATCGATTGATCGCCGATCCGCTCGAGGTCGGCGTTGATCTTGATTACGGAAAGGATGAACCGGAGGTCGATCGCCATTGGCTGCTCTTTCGCGAGCAGCTCGTACGCCATCTCATCCACCTCGCGCTGCGCGGAATTGATCGCCGTTTCGTTCTCGCGGACAAAGGTCACCAGCCGTCCATCCCGCTCCACATAGGCGTCCACCGCATACTCCACCGCCTGCTGCGAGAGCGCAGCCATG
Organism: Acidobacteriaceae bacterium; assembly: GCA_025462805.1. Next base: position 2,581 of record JAOAPJ010000132.1, on the reverse strand, counting down.
GCCAGCAGCTTGTCCTTCAGCTGCTCAAGCTGTTGGTGGAAGTGGATACGTGGCAAAAGATGTGACCTCGTTATGAATTGTGCACGAGCGCACCTTAAGTGCGCATAAAAATATGTGCATCTTTCGGGGCATGCAGGACCGCCCCGCACCCCTGAACAAGCCTACTGGAGGCGCTCTCTCGCCTGCCGGGTGGCCTCGTAGATCTGTTCGAAGGACTCCACCGCGTACACCACCTTCTGCATCTCGGAGATGTTGAAGTCGCGATCGAGCACTTCGGTGAGGTTGAAGTCCCGTATCTCGGGCCCGCCGGAAAGCACGTAGCTCGACTCGCCGTGCGAAGAGATCAATCCAGACCCGTACAGCTTGATCTTGCCGTTCTGCCGGATCACCCCGAACTCCACAGTGAACCAGAACAGCCGCGCCATACGGTCCAGGTCCTCCTGGCGGCTCAGGCTTGCGCAGACCAGTCCGTAGCTCTGCAGGAAATCAGCAAACACCGTATGGGCGTGCATCGGGACATGGCCAAAGACGTCGTGGAAGATGTCCGGCTCCGGCGTGTACTCGAGCGACTGGCGGCTGCGCAGCTTGATGGTCGTGGGGAAACGCCGCGCCGCGATCATCTCGAAAAACGCAGGACCGGGCAGGTAGCCGGAGACCGCCGTGGCATTCCAGCCCGTCCGCGGCGCCAGCAGTGTATTCACCTGCGCCAGGTCCGGGATCGCGTCCTGCCGCAATCCGATGTTGTGAAACCCGTCCAGGTACTCCTGGCAGGCGTGCTCCTCGATCTGTGGCATGCGTCGGCCGACCAGCTCGGCCCACACCGCGTGCTGGTCCGCCGTATACCGGCTCCAATCCTGCTCAACCAAATACGACGAAGCAAGCGGAAGACTGGTGACAGATGCGGTGACCATGGGACTCTCCTCGGTAATACCAGTAAGGATAGAACGTTGTGAGCACTCGCGTATTCCTAAATCCCCTGGGAATTGACAGACCACGGTGGCCGGCGCGACGAGCAGTCGTCTGGCAAACCAGCACCTCCCCGGTATATGTTGATGAGTTGCGCCACATGCGAGGATGCCGTCCTCGTTACGTTCCGGCGCAGTCAGGAGGGGCAACGGTATGGCAACAATGGTGACACCCGAGGCGAAGGTCAAGCAGGACTTTCTCCCGCTAAACGGAACGGACTACGTCGAGTTCTACGTCGGCAATGCGCGCCAGGCGGCCTACTACTATCGCCTCGCCTTCGGTCACACACTGGTCGCCTATGCCGGCCCGGAGACCGGACTGCGCGATCGCGCCTCCTACGTGTTGCAGCAGGGCAAGGTCCGGCTGGTTCTCACCACGCCGCTCTATCCCAAGGGGGAGATCGCGGACCATATCTATCGTCACGGCGACGGCGTCAAAGACATCGCGCTCTGGGTCGATGATGCGCGCTCCGCCTGGCAGGAGACCACCAAGCGCGGGGCCAGGAGCGTCCGCGAGCCCTTCGAGCAGAAGGACGAACACGGCACCGTCGTGATGGCCAGCATCGCCACCTATGGGGACACCGTCCACACCTTTGTGGAGCGCCGCAACTACAAAGGCCCCTTCCTGCCCGGCTTCCGCGCCACCCCGGGAGACGCCCTGGCGCGGCCCGTGGGCTTCCTCCACATCGATCACATGGTCGGCAACGTGGGCTGGAATGAAATGAACGCCTTCGTCGACTTCTACCGCGACGTGATGGGCTTCGGTCTCTACCAGCACTTTGACGACGCCGACATCTCCACCGAGTACTCTGCCCTGATGTCCAAGGTGATGGCCAATGGCAATGGGCGTGTGAAGTTTCCTATCAACGAGCCGGCCGAGGGGCGCAGAAAATCGCAGATTGAGGAGTACCTGGACTTCTACGGCGGCCCCGGTGTGCAGCACCTCGCACTCGCGACCGACGACATCCTGCGCACCGTAGCACAGCTCCAGCAGCAGGGCATCGAGTTCCTGAAGGTGCCGCACAGCTATTACACCAGCCTGCAGGAGCGCGTCGGCAAGATCGACGAACCGGTCGACGAGCTCGAGAAGCTTGGCGTCCTGGTGGACCGCGACGACGAAGGGTACATGCTGCAGATCTTCACCAAGCCGGTGGAGGATCGTCCGACGCTGTTCTACGAAATCATCCAGCGCAAGGGCAGCCGCTCCTTCGGCAAGGGCAACTTCAAGGCGCTGTTCGAAGCCATCGAGCGGGAACAGGCCGAGCGCGGCAACCTGTAGCTCGCGAGAGAGACAACGGCAGGACCGCAGAATGAGCAGCCCTCACTCGGACGCCTGGTGTGGTCTGTGCTTTTATGTCGTCATCGAGGTTGTTGTCTAATTGAGGCCATGCGCAGCTTTGATCCGGCAACCGAGTCCGTGCAGAACATCTACAAGCTGATGATCGGCGTCATCGTGCCCCGGCCGATCGCCTTCGTCTCATCCATTGATGGCAACGGCGTCCGCAACCTGGCTCCCTTCAGCTACTTCACTGCCGTCTCCGCCGATCCGCCAGTCGTGCTCTTCTGCCCTTCCGTGCGCAAGGAGGATCCCGAACGGGGCCTGTCGGCCCACAAAG
>JAOAPJ010000101.1 GCA_025462805.1 Acidobacteriaceae bacterium | reverse complement strand
ACGCCTACCCCTGCTTCTGCACCAAAGAAGACCTGGAGCATCGCCGCAAGGTCGCCTCTGAGGCTGGCAAGCCACCCATGTACGATCGCCGCTGCAGCCTGGTGGCACCCGCAGATGCCAGCGCGCGCATCGCCGCAGGCCAGCCTGCGGCCATCCGCTTCCGCGTACCTGAGAGCGGCATAACATCGTTCGATGACGCAGTGGTTGGCCGGGTCGAGTTCGCCAACAGCGAGATCGAGGACTTCGTGCTGCTGCGCTCAGATGGCATCCCGACCTATCACCTATCGGTCGTCGCGGATGACATCGATATGCGGCTGAGCCACATCATCCGCGGTGCGGATCACATCTCGAACACGCCCAAGCAGGTGCTGCAGTACCAGGCGCTGGGCGCTCCCCTGCCGGTCTTCGCGCATGTGCCGTTGATCCTCGGGCCGGACAAGACCCGCCTGTCCAAGCGTCACGGCGCGACGTCGGTGATCTCGTACAAGGGCATGGGCATCGTGCCCGAGGCCTTTCGCAACTTCCTCGCCCTGCTGGGCTGGAGCCCAGGCGCAGCCGGCAAGGACGCCGACGGTCGCGACCGCGAGATCTTCAGCTCCGAGGAGTTGATTCAGCTCTTTACTCTCGGCGGCATCTCGAAATCGAATGCCGTTTTCGATAACGACAAACTGGCCTGGTTCAATACCGAGTGGATCCGCCGCTACAGCGCCAAAGACCTGCTACCGCTGATTGAGGCCGAATGGGCCAAGTTCGCGTTCACCCCCACCCGCAGCGAGGCCGAAGTACTAACTGCCATCGACCTGCTGAAAACTCGCGCGCGCAGCCTGACCGACTTCGCCGGGGCGTTTCGTGCCTACTTTAGCGACGATTTCTCCTTCGACCCCGCAGCGGCGGCGAAGTTCCTGAAGGACCCGTCAACGCGCGAGCTGCTGGCCGAACTCGGCAACCGCTACGCATCCCAGGCAGAGTTCACCGAGGCGTCCGCGGAACAAACACTGCGTGGCGTGGCCGAGGAGAAGGGCGTTAAACCCGGCGTGCTCATCAATGGCGCACGTGTCGCGCTCACTGGCCAGGCAGTCGCTCCCTCGCTGTTCACGGTCATGATGGCGCTAGGCAAGGAGCGGGTGGTGCGGCGGCTACGGGGAGCTCCATCAATCAGTCCCGCCGTGGATGCGCAAGCGCAAGCGGTTCAGTCCACTGCCGAGGCGCGGCAGCCTGCTTGAGTGTGTCCCCGGCTCCGCAGCTCGCTGGTGAGGTGCGCAGCGTCTACGCCGAACGGCTCGCGACCCTGCAATCCAGCCGGACGCGATTGCGCCAGAGGGACAGGTTTCTCGGAGTCTCAAAGCTGATCGTCGCGGCAATCGCGATCGCGGTGGCCATTTGGTTGGCGCGCTTACATCCTGCGGCGCTGGCAGGGTCGCTGTTGCCTGCGCTCGCCTTTGTTGCACTCTGGATCGCGCACGAGAGGCTCCTGCGCCGGCTGGCTGCATCCGATCGCCTCGAGCGCTACTACCAGCGCGGGCTTGCGCGGCTCGAAGACAAGTGGGCCGGCACAGGCGACGATGGCCTGCGCTTCTTCGATCCCCATCACCTCTATGCAGGTGATCTCGACCTCTTCGGCAAGGGCAGCCTTTATGAGCTGCTATCCCAGGCAGCCAGCGCGCCCGGCCAGTACACCCTCGCGCAATGGCTGCTCCATGCCGCCGCCCCGAACGAAGTCGCGCTGCGCCAACAGGCCGTTCAAGAACTCACCCCGCGGCTCGATTTGCGAGAACGACTCGCTCTAGCGGCGGATGCCATTCACCCAGGCACACCGCTATCGCTGGTGACCTGGGCCGAGTCAGAAGAACGAACGACGCCGTCCTGGCTGCCCTACGTGGCTGTGCCGCTCGGACTCTTATGGCTTTCCGCGCTCTTCTATTGGATGGGTTCCGGCGTCTTCACCTGGCTGGTCCTCGTCAGTCTGGTCAACGCGATCATCAGCGCGCGCCTGTTGGGCGGCGTCAAGCATGCCGGTGAACAAGTGATGCTCATTGCACCGCTGCTCGGGCCGCTCCATCGTGTGCTTGCGGTCTACGAGGCGGAACGCTTCGACGCACCCCGGCTCCTGGCGCTGACTGCGGCCTTGCGCAGCGAGGGTCTGCCGCCGTCGCGAGCCATCGCCCGGCTGGAGCGCACGCTTCACTGGCTGGAGTCGAGCGACAACTGGTTCGTGAAGCTGGCCAACCGCTTCATCTTCTGGACGCCTCTCTGCATGTTTGCCGTTGAAGGATGGCGTCAGCGGCACGGCAGCCGGATGCGCGCCTGGCTCACCAGTGTCGGCGAGTTCGAGGCGCTCAGCTCGCTCGCGACTTTCACGTATGAGCGGCCGGACTGCTGCCTGCCGATCGTGCGGGAGGGCCCTGCTGCCCTGTCCGCACACGGGCTCACGCATCCGCTGCTACCGCGCGCAAAGGCAGTCGCGAATAACCTCTCACTTGGGCCGGATCAGGCGCTGATCATCGTCAGCGGCCCGAACATGGCGGGGAAGAGCACACTGCTGCGCGCCGTGGGCCTGAATGTCGTGCTGGCACAGTGTGGCGCCACGGTCTGCTGCGATGCCATGGAGCTCTCTGCACTGGCCGTCGGCGCTTCCATACAAGTCCAGGACTCTCTGCAGGGCGGCCTGTCGCGCTTCTACGCAGAGATCCAGAGGCTGAAGCAGATCACCGACCTCGCCGCAGAGCGCCCAACGCTCTTTCTGCTGGATGAATTGCTCTCCGGCACCAATTCCCACGATCGCCGCGTGGGTACGGAGGCGCTGCTGCGCAGCCTGCTCTCACGCCATGCCATCGGCATCATCACCACGCACGACCTCGCCCTGACCGAGATTGCTGCCTCGCTCGACGGTTGCGCGACCAATGTCCACTTCGGCGATCGCTTCGCCGGAGGCGAGCTGCAATTCGACTACAAGCTGACCCCGGGCATCGCGAACAGCACCAACGCGCTCGCGCTCATGCGCTCCATCGGACTGGAAGT
>JAOAPJ010000097.1 GCA_025462805.1 Acidobacteriaceae bacterium | reverse complement strand
CAGCACGACGCAAAAGAGCACAGCGGCAACGACACGAATGGTTGTTACGGTATCCATTGCATAGCCTCCCTTCTTAATGAGTGAGATACGTTTTGAAGGACTCCATGATCACAATGATCGCGGGACCAAGGGTGACGACAAACAGTGAGGGAAAGATGAAAAAGACAAGTGGGAATACGAGCTTTACGGATGTTTTGGCTGCCTGTTCCTCCACCTTCTGCCTTCGCTGGGTGCGGAGCGTATCAGAGTGCACGCGCAACGTCTTCGCGATACTTGTGCCGAATTTTTCCGACTGCACGAGCACTGAAACCAGATTGCGCACGCTATCGACTGCGGTCCGCTCGGCAAACTGCCGCCAAGCGGCCGTTCTCTCGCGCCCTGCCCTCTGCTCGAGCACGACGACACCGAGCTCGTCGCTGATGGCAGGTTGCGCTATGCGCAATTCCTCGGCGGTCCGGACGGTCGCCTGGTCAAGACTCTGACCGGCTTCGATACAGATGACCATCAGGTCCAGCACGTCTGGCAGCCCGCGGCGTATCTTTGCCTGCCGAGATGCGATCCGCCTGCCGAGCCAGAAGTCAGGGGCCAGAAAGCCAAGGCCAAGCGCCAGCGCATAGATGAAGAAACCGCCGAAGTGAGAAAGACCTGTCGTAGTTACGATCACGCATAGAGCGAGAGGCACTAGAATCTTCGCGCCGTAGAAGAACTTCAGGGCTGCATCATTGCGATAGCCGGCACGGACGAGGCGCCGCTGCACCACGGAAAGCTCGGACTGACTCCGGGGCACCAGCCGCTCCAGTTGTCCGATCATGTTATTGCCGAACGAAATGCCAGTCCGCTGGAGAACGTCGAAGATGCCTGCCCTCTTCTGGCCCGGCGTGACCAGACCAGACAGACGTTGCACCATGGCTTCCCTGTAGAAAAGAAGCAGCCCGGCACTGCTTATCAGGATGAAGATCACGATAAATGTAATGGCTGCAACACCCATAGAAATCCTCACACTTCCATGTTGACGATCTTGCGGATGACAAGGGCTCCAACGAGCGTCATCGTTCCAGCAGCGTAGAGCAGTTTGATTCCAAGATCACGGTGCCACAGAAGGCTCATGTTGTCCGGATTGACAAGGTACAGTCCGATACCGAGTACCACGGGCAGGAAAGTAAGGATCCAGCCCGTGAGCCGGCCCTGTGCAGTATGCGTGTGAACCTGCCGCCTGAGCCGGAAGCGTTCACGAACGAGATATGCCGCTTTGTCCAGTACTTCTGCCAGGTTGCCGCCACTCGACCTTTGAATGAGGATTGCGGTCACGATGAGCCTTAGATCCTGGAGCGGGACTCGGGCCACAAGATTGTCCATCGCTGTCCGCAGATCTAACCCATAGTTCTGCTCGTCGAAGCAGATCCTGAACTCCGAGCCGATCGGATCGGGAGACTCGTTCGCAACCAGGCCAAGGGCCGAAACCAGACTATGGCCGGCGCGCAGCGCGCTCACCATCAGGTCAATGGCCTCTGGCAGCCCCTGCTCGAATTGACCGAAGCGTTTCTTCCTTTTGGCGAGTACATAGAAGATCGGCGTCCCTCCCAATAGAAGACCAATCAGCAAGGCGAGGATGACCACTCCCGTTCGAAAGTAAACGAGATATGCGGGGATCAGGCAACAGGTCAGCGACATAAGGAGCAGGACCCCAACTGTCCACTTCAAATTCGCCTGATAAAGCAAGGTGCGGAGGCGGGGAGCCACTTCAAGGCGTAGCAGCCAGCGGTTCAGCCACGGTACGGCGCTGAACAGCTCCTGCTTACGCAGGTCGACGATTTCATCAGATGGGTTAGCTTTCCCGCCGGCGGCCAGAGTGGATTCGAGACGTGCCAAAGTTTCCTTCGTCCGTTGCGAGGCTCCTGTGCCCCTGGCGATTAGAAGCAACGCGAACACGGCGAAGACGCCGACGAAGACGATGAAGAGCAGCAGCTGCATTTCTAAGCCTTTCTCAGGTCACTTCCAGGACCTGCTCGAACATGGCCGGTGGCAAAAAGATACCGGAAACGCGAAGTCTCTCAAGAAACTTGGGGCGTATCTGTGTCGGCTGGAATGCGCCGACCACCTTCCCATCGGGGCCAATTCCTTTTCTGTTGAAGGTGAAAATTTCATGCATGCTGATTATGTTTTCTTCCATGCCGGTGATCTCGGAGATATTGACGACCTTTCGTGTGCCGTCGCTCATGCGAGATACCTGAACCACGATCGCAATAGCCGAGGCGATCTGTTGACGAACTGTGCGCTCGGGAAGATTGAGATTGGTCATGGCAACCATCGACTCTAAGCGTGACAGCGCATCGCGGGGAGAATTGGCGTGGACTGTCGTCATGGAGCCCTCGTGGCCGGTATTCATCGCCTGCAGCATGTCAAATGCTTCTTCGCCACGAACTTCGCCAATAATGATGCGGTCGGGGCGCATGCGGAGACTGTTGACAAGGAGTTGACGTTGGCGGATCGCTCCCATGCCCTCGATGTTTGGGGGGCGGGTCTCCAGCCGGACGATATTCTCCTGCGCAAGCTGCAGTTCCGCGGCATCCTCAATGGTCACGAGCCGCTCGTTCTTCGGTATGTATT
>JAOAPJ010000096.1 GCA_025462805.1 Acidobacteriaceae bacterium | reverse complement strand
TCCCCGCTCCAGTGTGATGGGTTCGAGCTTCGGCTCGCTGATCGCGAGAGCACGGCAATAGTTGCCTAGCGTTTCCTGAGGGTCCTTGCCCACGCAGATCACAACATCGACCGACTCCAGAGCCTCTTTGCGGACATGCTGCGGATGCACAGTAATCAGCAGCGAGGTCTTCGGCGGCTCTTTCAGGTTGGTGTCGCCCGCTGCTACATCACAGGGGAAGATGTGATGCGCTTCATCAATGACAAACCAATGCGGCCGGCCCTTGTGAGCTCGCAGGCTTTCCAGCTTGCGCAGCAGCTCTGACGCGACCTGAGGCCGGGCATCCAGGGAGACGCCAAGCAGATTGACGACCGTGCTGTGCATCCGCTCCAGCAGCGTCAGGACTTCATTTGCAGACGGTACATAGTGGGGATTGCCAAGGCTGATACTGGCCTCAAAGGCGTCATAGTCCCCCTCCGGATCGAGGATGCAGAACTGATAGGCTGCCTGCGCCAACCGCTCCAGCAACCCGATGATGATCGTCGATTTTCCGCTGCCGGAGGGTCCCGCAACAAGGATGGAATGGCCAAGGCTAGGCAGCCATACTGTGTTCTCTGGCTCGTCCCTGGAGACGCCGAGCCAGAGACCACGACGGCTAATAGTAAGGAGCCTAAGTGCGAGATCGTCCTTGAGCAGATCCGATATCAACTCCTCGACGCCGGCTCCGTGATCCGCCTTCATCACCAGGTCTGCCTGTGCCTTCACAGAATCGAGTGCATTGCTCACCGCGACTCCACACTCGCACTGCGTCAACATCGGGAGGTCGTTCTCTGCATCACCAATGGAGACGACATTGTGATGGGATATCTTCAACTCCTCCAACGCCGCGGTGAGACCGCTGGCCTTGTTGATGCCGGAGGGCAACACCATGACCGCATTCTTGTTGAAGATGATCTGCCGGTCCAGGCCCAGGTCGCGTAGAGCCTCAAGCACAGTGCACTCATATGGACGCCACGCGGCGACGATAGCCCGCCCCGCCGCTGCATTCTGAACGCCTCGCTGGCGGAGCGTGTCGAGGAGAGACGGCGGCGCGGTCTCCGTAAGCAGTCGCGTCTCACGCGTCTTCGGACAGTAGAGCAAGGCGCCATTCTCCGCCACAATCTGATCGAACAGATCGTGCTGGGGGAGGACCTCCAACAAATCCTCAAGTTGCCGTCCGCTTACGAGAACAAGTGCCCTGCCTGATTCGCGCACCGCCTCGAGCGCGCGAATCGTACTCTCGCGCACTCTCCCGTCGTAAGCCAGCGTGCCGTCATAATCTGTAGCAATGGCGAAAAAATTCATCGGGAAGCCACGCGCACGCGCAATCGTCCTGGCCGGGCGACCTGCAGCCGCGGGAATTCGCGCATGCAACTCGCCAGCCCGTCCGATTACACGCCGCCCCTTTGCCTTCAGAGGGGCGTTCTGCGCCCTGCTGTTGCATGAGACATGTGTGTTGGCTGTGGATTCAGGGCTCATTCCGCATAGCATCGAGCGGGTTGTAGCGCGCGGCTCGCATGGCCGGCATCGTGCCGAAGATGATGCCGATACCGCAGGCTGCGCTGAGGGCGGCGATGACTGACCAATAGGAGACCGTCACAGCGAACGGCGTGAAGAGCCGCAACGCAAGCGGAACGGCAAGCGCAAGCGATGTCCCCGCCAAACCCCCGAGGAGCGAGATCACGACCGCCTCTGACAAGAACTGCAATAAGATCATCCGCTGTGTGGCACCCAACGACTTCCGTAGTCCTATCTCGTGGACTCGACTTGCAACCGTCGCCAGCATGATGTTCATGATGCCGATCCCACCTGCTATCAGCGTCACCAGTGTCACAAGGATGAGAACGACCGTGAGTGCATCTGCAATCTTTCCTGCGGTCTTAAGCAGACTGGTGAGTGTTATTACCCGGTAGTCGGAGCCCCGCCGGTGCCGCAACTTGATGATCTTGGAGATCTCTGCCGCGGCCTCATCGACTTCCGACAGTGACCCTACAGAGAAAAAAATCTGATTCACGTCATCTGTCGCCACAATGGTTCGCGCCACTGCGTAAGGAACCAACACAGTCCGCTCGCTCAATTCGGACTGCCCGAATGTGTCCACCCTTTCCTTGCATATACCAATCACTGTAAAGGGCAAACCACTTATATCGAGCGTTCGTCCCAACGCTTCAGCTCCGCTTCCGAATATCTCTTCGGCGAGCTGCGGGGTAAGGACGGCTGCTCGGTCCAGCACTCTGCCGTCGCCGTCATCGAAAAATCTGCCTTGAGTAATCAGTAAGTTGCGGAGTGCGCGGTATTCGGGTGCCACCCCAAGAATTTGCACATCCCGTACCTTCCCATGCCCGAACGTGAGCGGCTGTTGCAGAGTCAGCATAGGTGATGATGCAGTCACAACTCGCACCTGGTCTGCAAGCGCGCGCTCGTCTGAGATTGTCAGATAGTCGTCTTTGGAGGCATCGGCGCCAGGCTCACCAGGGCCGCCGTACGCATAATCGAGTGCAACGATGTTCCCGCCGATTCCCTCGATGGTATGCAGGACATACGCCTTACCGGTCAGGCCGACCGACACGACAAGCACAACGCAGGCGGCTCCGACGGCGATACCAAGCATGGTCAGCACAGATTGCCCGATATGCGACCTCAGACTCGACACTGCCAGAGCAAACGCAGAGGTTGCTTGATCGCTCTTCACTGCTCATCTCCACGCTGCCGGGGCGAAGGTCTCAGACCCCGGAGACCTATCTTTCAAGTCCATCCGCCATTAACGGGATTGTTGGTTTACCAGCAGATAGTGTTCACCGCATTTCGCCAGAACCGTCCGATGTGCCCCGAGAATATTATTGAGCAACGGGAGGTCCGTCCGGGACGCGAGAAGGTAGACGCGCGGCTCGGAGCTCCAGAGATCCTTAAGACGCGCGTCCCCAATGAAGACCCGAGGCGCGTCTGGTGCGTTGGATCCATATTCAAGATTGTCCACTTGTCCTCGCCAGAGAAGCGCTTGTCTGTTGGTGTAGAAAAATACCGACGAGAACGCATAGTACGCGTCACCTTCGACAAGTACTCCTGGCGGCGCATGGATCAAGGCGTCCGCCAGCGGCTTCGATCCAAGATAGGGGTCGAATGTGACAAGCGCGAGACGGGCACCCTGTAGAAAGACAAGCATGGAAAGGCAGAGTACAGCGGTCCCTGGTGCAAGCGAACGTACGGCGAGCATGCCCGGCACGGCGATCAACATGGATACTGCGACGATCATCAGCGGCGTGCGCAGATATGCAAATGCATGGAGCGTGAGATCCCCCATGTGCCCCAGCGATAGCGTGTAGAGACTCGGGTTCTGTGTCAGGGCCGCGGAGATGTCCCCGGAGGCAGGCATGGCCGCGGTCTTCACCAGCAGAGTCGTGCAAGTCAGAAGCGCGCAACTGAAGAGCGCAGCGAGACACCCACGTGTAAAAGCGCTATACCCCCGCTGACGTGCCATGCTGTTCGCGATGAGGATGGCGGCTGCCGGATAGATTGGCAGCGAGTAATACTCCTGCGTGGTCGAGAAGGTGAAGAAGAGAAGGATGAAGAGGATCCAGATTGCCAGGAAGAGCCGAATCCGGCTCTCCCGGGACTCCGAGCCATAGCGAAGCCGAAATACGCCGGGAAGAGAGGCGCTCCAGGGGAAGAGCCATACCGCATGCAGCAACCAGAACCAAATGCGAGGGACTGTGTTGTAGTCCCTGGGATAGCGGAGGTTCAGGAAGCGAAGGATGTGCTCATTGAAGAAGTAGAACCAGAAGAATCCATGGTATTGGCCTGCCCGACTCACAAAAGTCCAGGCGAAGTGCGGTGGATTCCGAAGCGTTGCCAGCACGTGCCATGGAGCCGCGATCAGGAGAAGGCCAGTGATACCAGGTACAAGGTGAATGCGGGCAATCCGAATAGACATCCCACGGCCCAGACATGTGAGATAGAGGACTGCCGCTCCCACCGGGAAGACGAGCGCAATTAACCCTTTCAGCAAGATCCCACACGCAAGGCTGCCATAGAGGATGCACGTCCAGACCCACGGGCGGGGCTCATCAGCTTCCGTCAAGCGCAGAAACGCGAACAATGCTGAAGTGAGCGCCAGTGCGAGCGTTGCGTCGGGTATCAGGATCCGGGTAAACAGAAACATGCCGACGCAGGTTGCCGGCACGAGTCCAGCAAGGGTTCCGGTGGTACGGCCAAACGCCCATTGTCCAAAGCGAGCGGTGACCCAGCACAGGGCTATGTTTGACAGCGCCAGCGGTAGGCGAGCCGCCCAGTCGGAGACGCCAAAGATCTTGAAGGACAACGCCATGACCCAGTAGATAAGCGGCGCCTTCTCAAGGTACGCAACTCCATTCAGACGGGCGGTCACCCAATCGCCCGACTCGAGCATGTTGCGCGCAATCTGAGCCTGGACAGCGTCCACATCATCCATCAGGTGGGGAGGACTGGCCACGAATGGCAGGAACGCGCATCCGGCAATGAGAAGGACGATGATATCTAGACGGTAGCGGCGGAGAATACGGACGTAGTTTCGAGATCCTGAACCGTCTGTATCTTCCACCGCTCGATCCACAAGAACAACATCAGTAGCGCCCATATGTGATATCCATAGTTCACTTTCCTCTGCATGTGTGCGTCGATCATGTGCTGAACGGACCGCCATCGGAAGAGACCGGAATCCCGCACTGCACGTTCCGTCACAGTGTCCAGGAGCAGGGAACGAAGATGATTACGAAGCCAATCATGCGCAGGAATATCGAAACCAACCTTACGGTTTGCGGTGACTGACTTAGGCAGCCTATCGAGCATAAGTTGGCGCAGGATGCGCTTGTGGGCGCGTCCTTTGATCAGGAAGTGCATCGGTAGTGAGGCGGCGAACTCGACAATTCGATGATCGAGAAACGGTGGCCTCACTTCTATCGCATGAGCCATACTCATACGATCGACTTTCGTCAGCAGGTTGTCGGAAAGGGGGTATTCACGATCGAAGTCCAGGTACTTGCGTACCAGTCGCCCCTTCGAAATCTCACTGATTAATCGCTCCATAGTTGTTTCGTCAGGCTCTAGGAGCATTTCTGCTCGAGCCTTGCGGGACAAGGTGCCATTCCAGAAGAGATGAGCCTCCCGTGGGTCGAGCGAAAGGCCCTCGAAAAAGCGTTGCAACTTATACTCGAAGCCGATCTTTCGGTTCGACGCCGGAAGATATCGTGCCATCTGCAGGGCAGCTTTCCGCAGCCACAGTGGCGCTGCTGCCAACCGCTGTGCATACAGGTCTGCCTTGTACGTGACGTATCCGCCAAACAGTTCGTCAGAGCCCTCTCCGCTCAGCGCGACAGTGACATGCGCTCGTGACATCCTAGACAGAAACCAAACGGGCAGTGCACCCGCATCCGCATTCGGCTCATCAGCAAAATAGGCGAGTTCTCTGATGGCATCGGAGTCCGCGATCTCAGGACTGAGGTCTAGCTGAAAGTGCTGGGTGCCGAACTGGTTGACGAGTTCGGCGATCTGGCTAGATTCGTCAAACTCTCGTCCGCTAAATGTGATTGAGAATGTCTTAAGAGGTGCGGTCTTGCCGTGTGTCGCATAGTGCAGCAGAGTTGACGAATCCATTCCGCCGCTCAACCACATTCCAACTTCCACGTCTGCCTGCAGTTGCTCGGCGACTGACTCACTCAGCAGGCGGTCAAGCTCCTCCTGTGCCTCCTCCAGGTTTCCCCGATACGGTACCTGGCCGTTGGCGCTCCAGTAAGAGGTCGTCTTCACGCCCTCGTCATTCCAGGTCACAACGCTTCCCTGAGGTACTTTCTGGATTCCCTGAACCAAGGTTCTTGGCCCGGGCACGTAGCTGAGCCCGCAGAACGCAGTGAGTTGGGCCGGATCGATGGAGCGCTCAATCTCAGGGTGGCAGAAAAGCGCTTTCAATTCGGAGCCGAAATACAGCTCTCCGCGATGAACAGAGTAATAGAGCGGCTTAATCCCGAGTCGATCCCTCGCCAGCACGAGTTCTCGTTTGGACTCTGTCCAAAGCGCCACGGCAAACATGCCCCGTAGACGCGGGAAGCAGTCCACATCCCATTGACGAAAGCTCTCGAGCACCACCTCGGTGTCGCAGTCGGTGGAGAAGCCGTGGCCCAAGGCTTCCAGTTCACGACGCAGTTCACGGTGATTGAAGATCTCCCCGTTAAATCCTAGGACAATATCACCGTCGGCGGAGACCATTGGCTGATCACCGCGCGCATGGTCAACCACACGAAGCCGTCTTACGCCGAGTGAGACCGATGTGCTCTGCCAAACGCCTTGTTGGTCGGGGCCACGATGGTGGAGGGCCCGGGTGGCATCATGGATCCGCGACCGCGAAAATGACCTATGCCTGTGTGTAAAGCCCGCTATTCCGCACATTCAGACTCTCCACCTCCGCCACCCATCAGGGGCTTGTTGCCGAATCGCCTTAAGGCTCAATTAAGATAGGCAGCCCAACATGCCCGTCCAGGGCACGACCGTGAAAGTGCTTCAAGGGCGAGTCCTCCAAGTCTTAACTGGTTAAGACAAACAAGTCAATTGGCTTCTTCGTGAGGAATTAGTAAGACTGCTCGGCAGTGTAGACTGTTCCGGATAGGTGACTCATCGTGATCCGCCGCAACAAGACGCTGCTGCCCACAAGCGCTGAACTGCGCATCCTTCAGGCGCTGTGGCAGCTAAGGCAGGGCACGATCGAAGATATAGTCAGGTCTTTCCCCGCCAAAGATCGTCCCAAGTACAAGACGACGCAGACATTCCTGCGCATCATGGAAGGGAAGAAGTTTGTTACTCACGAAGTGCAGGGGCGCGTCTTTGTCTACACCCCCCTGGTAGAGCGTGAGGAGATCAATCAACGCTCGGTGCAGAATCTTTTGCAGCAGAATTTTGCCGGATCTGCGAGCGGGCTCATGGTCAATCTGCTGGCCTCCCACGCCGTTCCTCAGACCGACCTGGACCAGCTTGAAGAAATGATCCGTGAGTACAAGAATCGGAAAGAGCCACCAGCGCGCACGCGCAAGTGAAAGGCGGTTCCATGAGCCTCGGTGTAGCGGCGAGTCTGCGGATTGCTTCGATGGCAAGCAGCTTCTTGCTGCAGAGTGCGTTTGCATGGGCTACGTGCCTGCTGACGACCCGGATCGTTCAGAGTCACCGGACGCGCTTTCGCATCTGGATGGGCTTCTTACTCCTGTTCATCGCGCAATGGGCGCGAATGCTGCTGATCGCGGTTGCCGGACCCGTCGCAGCCGATCGAAGCGTCACCGCACGCTATGCCTTCACGCTGCACAAAGCGCACGGCGTCGCTGTGATGCCCTGGACGGCGAAAGACCTCTCGACCCTGGTGACAATTGTGTTCGGCGGATACTGCGCAGTCGTGCTGGTTCTGTTCGTCCGCGAGACGGCTTCCCACCTTCGACTCAAGCGGGCACTGCAGTATCGGCTCGCACCTCCGGTCGCTTTGCAATACGCCTTTGATAGCCTGGTCTCATCCCACGATTTGAAGGACTGCTCGCTCTGGCTGCTCCCCGGCCTAAGCTCCCCTGCCACACTCGGCTGGTGGCGCCCGCAGGTCGTTTTGCCACTCACCTGCGAATCCCATGAGATGGAAGACGTTCAGGCGGCCTTGTGGCACGAGCTCAAGCACGTGCAACGCAGGGACGCATTGTGGAACAGCCTGATGAGGTTGTGCAGCATCGTCCTGTGGTTCCATCCTTCTGTCCGGTATGCCTCCAAGGCCGCTGTCCGGGAGAGGGAACTGGCGTGCGATGCGGAGGTCGTTCAGGATCATCCCCAGGGAAGAAGCCGATACGCCTCTTGCCTTCTACGGTTCGCTCGTCTTGGTTCTTCAACAGAGGATTCCCTCGACAGGTGTATTGGAATGACCTCAGGCGCAGGCCTGCTGGATCTCCGGATCCGTGCCATCCTGGAAGAGGCAACCTCGGAAGGTGCAGGGAGAGCCGCCACCCGCAGTGCCCTTGCCGCGATGATGTGTGGGGCATACGTCGTCACTGCTCCGGTCCTTTGGGTCGCCTTCAACTCGTCGGAGCCATTCGACTTGAATCGCCTGACCAGTACAACCCCGATGTCGATGAGGCCGCGAGTCGATACAACAGGTCGAGTGAATGCGCAAAGGCGTTTGAAAAGTTCGATTAGCGAGGCACAGGTAGCTGTTCCGGGCGTTCCGATACCGACCGTTTCTGAACCTGGTGACCCAGCCTTGGCCGCCGAACATCGAGCTGGATTGAATGTTTTGACCGAATTCAACTCAGAAATGGACACATCCGTAAGTGACAACACAACAGCATCGAATCCTGCTGGGCAAGGAGCGGTGCCCCGCCTGTCTGCGCCAAGCAGCACGCCCAGGTTCTCTGTCCCCTGGACCAGCGTAGCTGTCGGTGCGGCCCAACAGTTAGGGTCGCTCTCCGGCGGCAGCGACCACGACCACGACTGAACTGAACGCTGATCATGGCAATTGGCTCAGGTGCAAAGGCAGCACCGTGGAGAGCACAGAACGAGCGCGGACAATCAAAGCATCAGAAGTGCAAGAAGGACCACCAGCGCCAGTACAAAGGTCCACCCGAGCTGCCCAATACCACTCCTTAGGAAAGCAACCAAGGTGGAGACTCCAAGCTGGCATGCCCATACAAACTGCCGGACCTGGCGAGTCACCTTCCCAGTCGACTCTGTACTCATACATCTGCTCCGATGTGCTGGGTACCTCGCCATGCAGTTGTGTTTAAGAGGCCTGCCATCTTCCACCGCTTTCGCGCGTCCAACCATTCTGGATAGTGTTCGTTCGACACTCCATAGCTGAATGAAATTTCTATTGAGGTGTCATTGGCACTACCAAGTCTTAATCAGTTAAGATTGAGAGTCAACTGTTTAGAAATGGTGATCAACAAACAGCGGAAGATGATGCTACTAGGAATACAGGGACTGCCTCATTCTGGGAATTCGCGGTCACAGGCGCTCGTCGGCGTATATGTTGATCCCCGAAGACGTCAAACGAACAAGCCAAAGCCATTCTCCCGTTTCTTCCACGATGGATTCGCGCGGAGCTGTTGGGGAGTCGTCGTCTGTCTCTCGCTCGGTGGCAGTTGCCTCCCTTCATTGCACGCATCGGCGCAACAGGTTGTCGCTTCGTCCAAGGGTGGCGAACTGCCCGATGCGCCCCGGCCCAACCCTTTACAGATTCCAACAGCTCCGCCTTCTCAAAGCGAGGCATATGCCAGTCTTACTGGTGTTGTATACGACCAGAGTGGCGCGGCAGTCGCCCAGGCACGAATCACCCTTAGCGATGGTCGAGCGACGGAACTCATTGCGACCTCAGACTCGAACGGCAGGTTCAGCTTCCCCAGGGTCGCTCCCGGGAAATATCGACTCAGAGCCATGTCGAATGGTCTCGGTACCTACCAGTCGGACGAACTGGCACTGGCCGGAGGAGAAAAGCGTGATCTGCAGCAGGTTCGCCTCCCCATGGCATCGACAAGCGCCAATGTGGAGGTCTTCGCGACGCAACACCAGGTTGCTGAGGCCCAGGTCCACTTGGAGGAGAAGCAGAGAGCCTTGGGCATCGTGCCAAACTTCTACAGCAGCTACATATGGAATGCAGCTCCGCTCACACCTCGCCTGAAGACGGGCCTTGCTCTTCGCTCCATCCTGGACCCGGTCGCATTCGTGTCCGCGGCAGGCCTTGCGGGCGTGGAGCAATACCACAATACCTTCCCCGGCTACGGCCGCGGAGCGGAGGGTTACGGCAAACGCTATGGGGCAGCGTATGCAGACGGTGCCATCGATCGGCTTCTCGGAAGTGCTGTGTTCCCCTCTCTCTTCCATCAGGATCCTCGATATTTTTACAAAGGAAATGGCAGCGCTCGTTCGCGGGCGCTCTACGCAATCGAGGCGACTGTGATCACCCGAGGCGACAACGGTCGTTCGCAGCCGAACTACTCTCATATCCTGGGAAACTTCGCCGCGGCAGGCGTCTCGAACATCTATCGTTCCCAACAGGATCGAAGCGCAAGTCTCACCTTCCGAAACGGACTCATCATCACAGGGAGCAATGCGGCGACAAATCTGCTTCGCGAGTTTCTCTTGCGAAAGTTGACACGGAATGTTCCAGTCTCTTCTCAGCCGAAGCCATAGAGATGCTCGGTAGCGACTTGCGCCCTGATCGGATATCTGAAGGCGGAAAGCAAACGTTGATGTTAGCTCTAACCAACAGTGTCGCCGGAAATAAATCGGTGAATACACCCACCATCAAGGCTCGACTTAAGCAGCCTTTAAGACAGCATCCATAGGATGGATGTTGGTACTACTTCACCGAGAGATAGGAGATGACAATGAGCTTAAGAGCAAGAGCGGCCTGTATTACATGCGTCTGCATGGGCCTGACCCTTATTGCAACTGCAGCCGAGACGAAGATCAGCAAATTGGATCTTCCACCCGCCGTGCAAAAGGCGGCTGACGAGCAGAGCCAGGGTGCAACCGTGCGCGGCTATTCCAAGGACAAAGAGGATGGGAAGCTCGAGTATGAGGTGCAGATGACGAGCAATGGTCATTCGAAGGATGTCACCATTGCGCCGGACGGTCAGCTTATGGAGATCGAAGAAGAGGTAGCTTTGGAGTCGCTGTCTGAAGCCGCCAAGTCGGGACTGCAGGCAAAGGCTGGGAGAGGGCAGATAACAAAGGTTGAATCCCTTACCAAACACGGAGCTCTTGTTGCCTATGAAGCCCAGATACAAACAGGCAAGAAACATTCAGAAATCCAGGTCGGTCCAAACGGCGAGAAACTCGCTCACGAAGAATAGCTCGGCAAAGATCTTCTGAAACCATGACGTTGGTCTATCTTGCGTCTGATTCTCGCGTAGTAGTCCTTAAATCGAATCTTAGCGCTTCTGATATTTGACAATCGCAGGCGGCGCGCCTTGTCCAGGCAAGCCGCCTTACTTCTCTTCACGAGGGGCCCGCCGCCTCCCACCGAGAGGCTTACTTGGTTGTCGGGGTCTGCGCCGGTTCGTCTACATCGACGATCCGGTCTCCCTTGACATTGGTCAGCGTCTGCACGATACCGCTCGGCCAGTGAATCTCCACCTTACTGGCAGACGCGTCCTTTCCCAGCCCGAAGTGTGCGCGCTTGTCGTTCGACGATAGGTAGCTGCCTGCGGTCGACACAGTCACCATCTGTGTGCCCGCGGTGGTCGTCACCCGCACCTCTGCGCCAATGCCATCCCGATTGCTTCGATGCCCGGTTAGGGCCAGCGTCAGCCAGTGATTCGTGGTGGAGGTTTCGTTGTGCAGCACATACGCGGGTCCATCGTTGGTTGTCACTACCGCGTCCATTCGGCCATCATTGTCCAGGTCGCCCACTGCCATGCCCCGCCCTGTCCATGCCTGTTGGAACACCGCCCCGGACTGCGCCGACACATCCACGAATCGCTTGCCCGTGTTGCGCGCCAGTAGCATCGGTTCCTTGTAGCGAAGCTGCGGAAAGCTGAGCTGGATCGTGTCGAGATCGTGTCCCTGCGTCACCAGCAGGTCCTTCAACCCGTCATTGTCGTAGTCGAGGAAGTGGATCCCCCAGCCCGAATGCAGCAGGGTCATACCGCCGATGCCGCTCATGTAACTGTCGTAGGTAAAGCTTCCGTCGCCGTTGTTCTTATAGAGCGCATACTTCTGATTCGCCAGGTTGGTGATCACCAGGTCGGGCAGGCCGTCGTTGTTGTAATCCTGAAAGTCCACGCCCATCCCTGCATAGGTGCGGCCGTCCCCATCCACGGCGATCTCTGCCGTCAGCCCCGTCTCTTCAAAGGTCCCATCGCCCTTGTTGCGATAGAGAAACTCCAGCATCGAATCGTTCGCGACGACGATGTCCACCTTGCCATCGCGATCGAAGTCGGCCAGCGCAATGCCCAGGCCCTTGCCCGCTTTGTTCAGCCCTGCCTTGGCCGCGATCTCGGTGAAGTGGCCATGGCCGTCGTTGTGATACACCAGCGCGCTGATCGGCTGAAACACGTCCGGATGGCAGTAGGCGCGGTAGCCCTCGCGATGTTCGCCGCAGAAAATGTCTTCGAAGTCCCATCGCACGTAACGCAGCACCACCAGGTCGAGCAGGCCATCGTTGTCCAGGTCCACCCACGCCGCAGAGGTGGACCACCCGCTGCCTCCGGTGCCAGACTTCTCCGTGACGTCTGTAAACGTGCCGTCCCCGTTGTTGTGGTACAGCCGATTGCCGCCGTACGCGGTTACGTACAGGTCTTCGTGCCCGTCGTTGTCATAATCGCCGGCCGCAACGCCCATTCCGTAGCCCACGCCCGCGAGACCAGCCTTCTCCGTCACATCTTCGAAGCTGCCATCCTTCTTCTGGTGATACAGCCGGTTCCAGTACTCCGCTCCGGTCTTCTGCGGAACCATCCCCTTCGCTGTTGGATCGCTCAGTGGTGCGCCGTTCACGAAGAACATGTCCAGCCGCCCATCGTTGTCGTAGTCAAACAGCGCCACACCAGAGCCCATCGTCTCCAGCAGATACTTCTTCGCCGTGTGCGACGCCTTGCCCTGGAAGTGCACACCCGCCTTTGCCGTCACATCGACGAAAGTGCCGGGGAGCGCATCCGGCTCCTTGGCAGGTGTGGGCGACTGCGCCAGCGCGGGCAGCGCCAACACCAGTAGGCCGAGGAATGCGAACCGAAGAGATGAGTTAGTGAGAGAGCAGAACATGGGCAGCCACTACGATACTTGAGAGAGTCGCGTGGCGGCATCCATCGTTCGGTGATCTGGTCGGGTCATGATCCGTCAGGCCGTCGCCTTGGCCGGTGCCGGTTGGATTGCCAGAAAGTCCTCAGCGAACCTCCGCGCATACTCCTCCACCAGCGCCTCCACACGCGCCGCGTCCGCCGAGCGCACAATCAACCCGGCGTGGTGATGCTTTTGCATCCGGTACACAATCTCCGGCGCGTCATAGCGGTCAGTCACCGGCATGGCGTCGCGAGCCAGGCACAGCACACTTCCTGCGTATTCGTCCCGCAGCTTCGGCAGCGTGTACTCCTCACCTTGCGCCAGGGCTACCTCAATACGCGCCCATTCCACCCAGGGATTGAAGCCTTTGGCCTGCTCGATCACATCCGCGATGAAGGCGCCGCCCACTCGCGCCGCCGCCTCCAGGAAGTAGTAGCGTCCATCCTCCGCCGCCCGGATCCACTCCGTATGCGTGACGCCGTTCTGCAATCCGAGTGCGGTGATCAGTCGCTGATGCAACTCCGGAATTTGCTTCGCCGCATCCGAACTGCGATCCACGCTGCGCGTGGTAAAGACGCCGCCCTGATGCATCAGTTGAAACGGAGGCTTGCCATACTGGTGCACCGGCGTGGCGAGCGTCTGCCCCTTCCACACCACGCCGTCCGCATGAAAAATATCTCCACCGACGAACCGCTCCAGCAGAAAGTGCGACTGCCGATCGCCCAACTCCTCCAGCAGCGGCCACAGCTCCTCCGCCTTATGCAGCTTGCGAATGCCGATCGCCGAAGCATCCGTGCGCGGCTTCAGCATCCACGGTGCGGGCGTCTCCTGCATCCAGTGGTACAGGTCTTTGTGATGGAAGACGCCAGTGAACTCCGGGACCAGTAGCCCCGCCTCCTTGGCCCGCACCCGCATCGCCAACTTGTCGCGGAAAAAACGCGTCGCCGACTCACCCAGTCCGGGCAGCCGCATGTGCTCACGCAGGCTTGCCGCCGTCTCCATGTCGAACTCATCCAGCGCCACGATTCGATCGATCCGCCGCTCCCGTGCCAGGTACATCACCGTGTTCAGCACCTGCGCCACCGTCATCTCCTCCGGCATCAGGTGCAGCTCATGCAGGATGTCGCGCGGCCAATCGGCATCCCCGTGCTTGTAGGTGGTCAGCAGCTCCACCCGGCAGCCCAGCCGCGCACACTCGCGCAGAAATGCCTGCCCCTTCACATACGTGCTCAGACAGAAGATCAACGGCTGCTTGTCACTCACCTCAGTCCTCCATCCGGCAGAAGGCGGCAGAAGCCCCAACCCACTCCTGATTGCGATTGTGGTCGACACCCATCATCATGCCGCGCCCCATGCGGATCAGCGAGATCATCGGCTGCAGCGCGCCGCCATCCGGCCAGCAATACATGATCCGAATCTCCGCCTGCGTCATCCCGCGCGGCGTATCGATCACCGGCTCGAAGCGCACCCGCTGCTGCAGCAGAAAGTTGTGCCGATGCCCGCGCGCAATCGTGGCTAACTCCGCGTCGCTCGGTCCGAACTGCACGCCCTTGCCGGCAAACGAGTACAGCGGCTTCAGCACCCACTGCTCGCGATCCTCCCCCAGCGCCTCGCGCCCACTCCCCGCGTCATAGTCGTCCAGGAACACCGCCGCCGGCACCGACCAGTGCTTCAGCCAGGGAATGGCAAACTTGCTGATACGGAAGTACCAGTTCGGGTGCCCGGCCCACTCCACGTCCAGATCGTCGCGATAGTCGAAGGGCAGCGCGACGCCCTTCTGCTCCAGCTCATCCACAATCGCGCGGTTATACATGCGCTCAATCGCCACCTCGCGCTCTCCATCGACATAGAACAGCCGCCGCCCTCGCTTCTTCAGCTTCGCAATGTCCACCGTTCGGATGCCCAACCGATCCTCATGCACATGGAAGTCCGGCAGCGTTTTCTGCTTCTCCGGCTCGATCTCCAGCAGGACCACATTCTCGGGCTCATGGTCGGCCACGATCACCTGCCGCAGCCGGTCCCAGTAGCCGGCA
>JAOAPJ010000062.1 GCA_025462805.1 Acidobacteriaceae bacterium | reverse complement strand
CGCTCGTTGCCAGATAAGTGCGGTTCAGGTCCGCGTGACCGGCGAGGGTGTCTCGCGGAACACCGTCCACCAGAAATCGCACCTGCGAGACCTCCGGCATGTTCGCATGGAGCGTGCCGATGAGTGAAAGCAGCGTCATGGTCTCTGTCTCGATGCCGGAGGGATGCGCTTGCAGCAGACTGCCACTGAGGTTTACTACCGCGAGCAATCCAATGTCAGTCGAGCCCTCGGGCAGTGGCATGAAAAAGACATCGTCTACCCCTGCGTTGGCGCCAATAGGGTGCAGCGATCCGGGTTTTGCGTACTCGGCCAACAACTGGTTGAGGAGATAGCGTGCGCGGCCGTGCTGCTCGGCTGGCAGAGCGAGGCGGCGGGGCGCATTGACGAGCGATCCATCCGTGTCGTTCGCCAGCATCAGGACGACATCGCTGGCCGGCATCACGCCGGGAGGCGCGAGGGGAGCGGCATCGGCCGCAGCCTGAAGCTTGTCGGCAGCGCGCTCGCGCATGCGGATCAGGAAGATCGCCATTACGGCCGAGACGAGCAGCAGCACCCACAGGAGCACGCGTTGATAGCGGGGAATCACGGCTCGAGCGTCCAGTCGTGCCGCCAGCTCTCGACGGCGGCAGCAAGCCCCGCCAGGATGCGGGACTGGTATTCCGGGTCTGTGATGGTCGTGGTGACCACGCCGTCCCTGGTAAGCGGCGCGACCTCGACTGCCGCGGCAGGGCAGGTCATGTTATCGAGCGGCTGCATCGCCGTGCGACCCAGGGTGACAGGTACACCGGCCTTGGTCATCGCTGACACGATCTCTGCAGACCAGCGCATGCTCTGCGAAACATAGGCCGCCTGTGCCTGGTCCCACGGCAGAAAAGTGGCCACCGCCGCAGGTGCCAGCGAGGAGGTGAAGAGATGGATCCCGCTGCCGCTGTCGGAGGCGTGCAGGATCAGACAGGCCGCTGGCTTCTGAGCGTTGGCAATGGCTGCCCGCTTGCTTGGCGCCAGTGTCTCATCGCTCTCGCGCGTCGTGACCACAGTGATGCCGCGGGCCGAGAGCATGGAACGCAGCCGAATGGAGAGGATCAGCGTCAGGTCCTTCTCCTGGAGTTCCGCGCGGAGGTGCGCGCCAGTGTCGGAGCCGCCATGCGCGGCGTCGAGCACGACCATAAACTGCGGCTGTGCAGTAGCTGGGGCGTGTGGCGGTAGTGAGGGCTGCTGCGCGGAGGAGCTGATCGCGGATGCGAAGCAGAGACCGATGGATCCGAAACATCGGAGAATCGCAAGTAATTGGCGGCGAATCGTGAATGCCGACCTGCCATGCTCCGCACCCGTATCAGTCCAGCGCATAGATAGCGATGCCACTCAGCAGCTTGGGATAGAAGTCGGTAGACTTCTGCGGCATCACCTCGCCGTTGAAGGCGATCTCTCGTAGCTCCTGCAGGGTCGCCGGATTCATGAGGAATGCGGCCTGTGCTGTTCCCTGGGTCACCTGATCGATGGCCTCGGCTGCATCGCGCACATAGCGCAGGTTTCGCTGGTCGCGAATGGACTCCTCGGACAGGCCGAGCAACCGCTCCAGCACCAAGCCATGTAGCTGCACTACGTCGAGCTTTCGCTGCCGCTCCGGCATATGGGAGAGCATCTTGTCTACCGGGTCCCGCTTCGCCGTGAGCAGGTGCGGACCGTTGGCCAGAACGGCCACCAGTGCGGTTCCGTTGTCACCAGCCTCGGCCAGTCTGCCCGTCAGTTGCACCGGGTCACTCGTGGTCAGCTTCTCGATGCTGAAGTACGAAGCTGCACGCTCCAGGAAGGCATTGGGATCAAAGCCGCCGAGGCCGAACACGACGCGGTGGGTGGGCAAAATCACCAAGCCCTCGCTATCCATGTTGATGAAGGTCATCATGACAGCGGCCTCCGGGTAGGGCGGATGCGGCAGCGTCGAAGCGAGGTCGCGCTCCCGCGTGTGGATCACGTGGGAGGGTGCGTGTTCCTTCGCGTAACTCATCGCGGTCTCGTAGCGATGATGCCCGTCGGCGATGATCAGCTTCTTGTCTGCCATGGAGCCGATCACCAGGCGAAGGACCTGTGGATCCGTGAAGCGGCTCACGCGATGGAGCACACCGTAGTCGTCAGTGACCTCGATATCCGGCTGGAAGTTGTCGAAGAGGATCTTTTCGATGCTGAGCGCTGGGTCGGAGTAGAGCATGAAGATCTGGCCGAAGTGCGCCCGCGTGGCCTTGAGCAGGTTGAGGCGGTCGCTCTTTGGTTTGGACAGCGTCTGTTCGTGGCGGAAGACGACCTTGGCGGAGTAGTCCTCAAGGCCTCCCAGCGCGATGAAGCCCCGGCGCTCGCACATCTCGCCTGGCCTGCCCGGGACCTGGAAACGCTGGGAGTAAGCGAAGATCGACGGATCATTGTCGGTCTGGAGGATCCCGTTCAAACGCCATTCCTGGAAATCTCGGGCAGCCCGTGTATAAACGTCATCCACTCCTGGCTCATCAAACAACTCAGGAAGGCCGAGGATGATACGCACCAGGTTGTAGGGGCTCCGCCCGTAGTAGACCTGCTGCATGGCCGGGCTGATTTTGTCGTACGGCTGAGTGACTACCTCTTCAACTCGCACGGCAGTGGGGTTGTAGCGCGTGGCGCGGAAGGGATAGATGCGTGCCATCAGTCTTTGCGATTGTACTAGACAGCCGTGCAGCAGCCGGGGCGCACCCTATGTGCGATCGCGACGGGCTGCTGCCCCATGGTGGGCCGCGTTTCTTCAGGAGATCATCGTTGCGCCCTCACCCTTGCGAACCTCAACGCCATTTGCGTGCTAGCATGTCGCTCACGAAGGATTGCCGCATGGTGTCCGCTCTTAGAGGCCGGTCCTTGTCACGGCTTGGCCGCTCCAGCCGGGCGCTCCGAATGCTCTTGGTGCTTGCGGCGCTGCTTCTGACGTTTGCGCTTCCGCAGCTGCGCGCGCAGGTTGACCCACTCAACCAGATCCACGTCACACCTCCGCCACCGAAGCCCGAAATACCCGCGGGGCCGCCCCCTCTGGAGGGCCCAGCGGCGCTCAAGGCGAGGCCAGGAGAGCATATCCGCGTAGATGTAAACCTGGTGCTGATCCCACTTACGGTGACGGATCCCCTGAATCGGCTGGTCACAGGACTGGAGCGCGATGAGTTTTTCATCTACGAGAATAATCAGCTCCAGCAACTGAAGAGCTTCTCCGCCGAGGACGCTCCGGTATCCATCGGCATCGTCATGGACCTGAGCGGCAGCATGAGCAACAAGGTGGTGCGTGCGCGCGAGTCGATCGTCGAGTTCATGCGCACCTCGAACCCGCAGGACGAGTTTTTCATCATCGGATTCAATGACCGTCCGGAGTTGATCGAGGATTTCACCTCTTCGGTAGAAGATATCGAGGCCCGCCTGCAGACGGTGCGCGCCGGCCATCGCACGGCCCTGCTGGATGCCATCTACTACGGCGTAAACAAGATGAAGCAAGCCAAGTACCAGCGCAAAGCGATCCTGATCGTCTCCGATGGAGGCGACAATCGCAGCCGCTATACGGAGAACGAAGTGCGGAATCTGGTGCGCGAGTCGGATACAGAGCTCTTTTCCATCGGCATTTTTGACGCTTACGCGGCCACCACGGAGGAACGCAACGGCCCGCTGCTGCTCCACGACCTCAGCGAGGAGACCGGCGGACAGCTCTTCCGCGTGGACGATGTGTCCGATATGACCGATATTGCGACCAAGATCAGCGCCGAGCTGCGCAACCAGTACGTGCTCGGCTACAGGCCCTCGGAGGCGAAGCGGGACGGCAAATGGCGTAAAGTGAAGGTAAAGCTGGTGCCGCCTCCCGGGTTGCCCCCGCTTACCGTTCATGCCCGAACCGGATACTATGCACCTTCGCAATAGGGTCTCTTTGCGAACGACCCTCACTGTTGTTCTCCTTCTTGTTTCCGGTAGGGCCCTCAATGGCCAGCAAGCTCCGGCGCCACCCACGCCTGCGGAGCAGCAGCCCTCGCTCACTGTGGACCGTGACCCCGTGCCTTCTCCCGAGCCGGCCGGGGCTGCGGCTGCGACGCCTGCAGCGCCCCCCGCGCAGCAGGGCGGCGAGCTCACCCGCGGCCGCGGCGGCTATACGCTGACACGCAATGTCGACGAGGTGATCCTGAACGCGACCGTGGTCGACGATCACGACCACCTGATCACCGGGTTGAAGAAGGACGACTTCCACGTCGCGGAAGACGGCACGCCCCAGAACATCACTTCTCTGCAGGAACAGGACATCCCGGTATCCATCGGCCTTCTGATCGATAACTCCGGGTCGATGCGGACAAAGCGGCAGGCGGTGAATCAGGCGGCCCTGGATATGGTGCGTGCGTCGAATCCAAGCGACGAAACATTTGTCGTCAACTTTGCAGACGAGGCCTATATCGACCAGGACTTCACCAGCGATCTGGCGAAGCTGCGCGACGGACTGTCCCACATTGATTCGAAGGGAGGCACGGCGCTCTACGATGCGGTGATCG
>JAOAPJ010000049.1 GCA_025462805.1 Acidobacteriaceae bacterium | reverse complement strand
CAGACGGCCATACACCTGGACTCGCACAATTCCGACGCGCTCAACAACATCGGCGCCGTCTACCACGGCAAGCGCGAGTACGGAAAGGCGATCAAGTGGTACAAGCGTGCGCTCAAGTACGCGCCGAAGACTGCGGCTATCTACTGCAACCTCGGCACCACATACTTCGCGGCGCACAAGTATAAGGACGCCGAGAAAGCCTATGGCCACGCGTTCGCGCTTGACCCGAAAGCCTTCGAGCACGAATCCAATGCCACCATCGACGAGGGCAGCACCCGCGAAGAACGCATCGCACAGAACTACTACCTGGCCCGCACCTATGCCCGTGCCGGCAACCACCAGCAGGCGCTCCTCTATCTCCGCAAGGCTTTCGACGAGGGCTTCCACGACCGCCGCAAACTCCAGGGCGAGCAGGACTTCGCCATGCTGCGCACGACCCTCGAGTTCAAGCAGCTAATGGCGCAGCAGCGGCTCGACTGAACCGCGAACGACACGAGATGCTCAGGCGGCTTTCGCCAGATGAATGGCAAGCCGCCTTCGCGCGCTCGCAACGCGTAACACTCAGTGCTGACTGGATCCATCCATCAGCAGATCTCAATGGCATGCCCGTAGTAGCACGGGGCGGATCTCTATAATCGACCCGTGCCCCTCTTCCGGCGTAAGCCACAACTCAAGCAGGAACACAAGGTCATGCAGCAGGCAGAGCGCGCAGCCGGCGCGCTGTTGCCCGAGTATCACCGCGCCACACCCGAGTGCCCACACCCGGAGCGCTGGAGCATGTACGACTCCATGACGGCCGAGTATGAAGTGCTCGAATTCCTGCGCACGCTCGTCACGACACTCAAGCCTGATCTGGTCGTGGAAACCGGCTCGTTCCTCGGCGCCAGCACACTCTGGATCGCGGAGGGATTGGAGCGCAATGGCTTTGGACGCGTCATCAGTTGCGAATACGATCCGGTGGTCTTTGCGAAGGCCCAGGAGAAGATCGCGGCGTCACCTTTGCGCGGCCGTATTGAGCTACGCAACGAGTCCTCTCTCGAGATGGACGTGCGAGGCACGATCGATATGCTCTTCTCCGACTCCGACATGCCCATACGCGAGCAGGAGGTCGAGCGTTTTCTTCCTCAGATGAATCCGAACGGACTCGTCCTGATGCACGATGCTAGCTCTCACCTCAGGGTCGTGCGCGATGCCGCGCAAAGCCTGGAACGCAAAGGACTGCTCTCCGTTCTGCTGCTGCCCACGCCGCGCGGTCTGGTGCTCGCCCAGCCGAAGCGTCCCTGACGCCGCGCGCATCTTACCGCCGGAGCCGCCGCAGGGCGATCCGGGCTGCATTATAGCCGCACATCCCGTGCACTCCGCCACCCGGAGGCGTGGAGGACGAGCAGAGATAGAGCGTCGGATCGCTCGTCGAATAAAAGCGCCAGCTAGGCCGCAAGAAAAGCTGGGTTCGGTCCACGGCCCCGCCCGCAATGTCACCCCCCTCGAGGTTTCTGTCCATCGCCTCTAGGTCTGCGGGTGCAAAGGCCCGGCGTCCTAGCACGCAATCGCGGAAGCCAGGCGCGAAGCGCTCGATCTGTGCCTCGATGCGCGGCAGCATATCTTCCGTCGATCCGTTCGGTACATGGCAGTAAGCCCACGCGGTGTGCTGCCCTGCCGGAGCGCGGCTGCCGTCGAATAGCGACGGCTGTACCAGAAGCACAAAGGGATGCGGTGACGTGCGCCCCAGAACCACCGCCTCCTCGGATGCGGAAATCTCCGCAGACGTGCCCCCCACGTGAACCGTCGCCGCCAGCGCGCAATCCTTCGCACGCCAGGGAATCGGCTGGCGCAACGCATAGTCCACTTTGAAGATGCCGGGCCCCTGGCGGAAGCGTGCGAACCGTTTGCGATCCACAGAGTGCAGGCGGTTCCCTGCCAGACGCAGGAGCTGGCGCGGAGTGATATCACATAACGTCGCTGCAACGGTTCCTAGATCTTCCAGTCGCTCGACTGGAGAAGACGTGCGCACCTCGCCACCCAGTCTTCGAAGATAGCGAATCATCGCATTTGTGATCGACTGCGAGCCGCCACGCGGGATGGGCCAGCCGACCGCGTGCCCGGCAGCCGCCAGCATGATGCCGAACGACGAACTGAAGAGCTGCGATGGCTGTAGGAAGGAGTGCCCCGCAAGCCCGGCAAAGAGCGCTCGCGTCCGTTCATTCCGAAAGGTTGAGTTCGCCAGTAGGGACGCCGGCATGGCTCCCCATCTCCCCAAATGCGCAAGCAGCAGCGGATGATGTGGCATCAGTGAGATGGGCTGCAGTGCGTCCTCGACCAACTTCCACCAATTGCGCGCAAGCGGACCCAGGATACGCCGCCAAGCCGCGCCATCCTCGCCGAGCATCTGACAGTGCTGGTCCAGATCACGCAGCAGCAGCACAGCGCTGCCATCGTCCAGAGGATGCGCCATCTCCACAGGCTGATGAATCCACTCCAGGCCATGCTCGACCAGCGGCAGTTCGCGGAAGAAGGGCGAGCCGACCGCCATCGGGTGAACTGAGGAGCCGAAATCATTCTGGAAGCCGGGAAGTGTCAGTTCCAGAGTGCGCGCGCCGCCGCCTGGGACTGCTTCCGCCTCGTACACGATTACTGGGACAGCCGCGCGAGCCAGCGTGATCGCGGCAGCCATGCCGTTTGGACCGGATCCGATCACCGCGGCTTGGTCTGGCATTTTCGGCACCCGTTTTCCGTCCGCCGCAAGTCTAGCGCGCATCCTCGAGGACCGTGGCGCGTCTATAGTAAGAGGGCTTGAGAGTGGCGCCGGGAAGGATACAAGCGAAAGGAGCGAGCGATGGTGAGAAGGATCAGTGGGTCGGCTCAACCGCAGCTCCTTAAGTCGTTGCATGGATTCGGCTTAGCTGTCCTCGCCGCCTCGGCTTGTTACGGCCAGCATGCAGGATATGGGCCGGTTTCCGGGGCTTCGGGTGTCGGCCATTCCGCGGCTGGGCGCGCGATGCCTGGTGGGGTGCGCCGTGCCGCTCCCGCGGGCATCGGCATTCGCGGCAACCGAGGCCCGCACGTAAACGCCGTAGGATCAACGACTAACCCCTCGGCCCCGATACCTACGTGGGAGTTGCCGCGCAACATCACACCACAGTGGGAGATTCCCCACACCGCAAATACTGTGCTGCCGAATGATGTGCAGGGAAACCGCGTTCCGCATCCGCGGGGCGACGGGTTTGGGGTCGCGGTGCCGTATATCATTGATCCTTATGCGTTTGGCAACGAGATGTATGCCGATCAGGGCTACGCGGACGAGACGGCTGGTCAGCAGCAGGCGCCGCCCGCAAATGCGGGTGCTCCGCAATACGATCCGAGCCTGGGCGGGCCCGAGGCGCCGCCGCAAGGACCGTCGCAGAGGCCGGCGTATGTGCCTCAGGAGACTGCGGTTACGAGCAACCCTGGACCGATCACAAATGGCCTGGACCACCCCGAAGTGACGCTTATTTTCAAGGATGGACGTGCACCGATGAAGGTGCAGAGTTATGCGGTGACGGGGGCGGCGGTGTATGTGGCGGAGAATGGCCACCAGCGCCAGATCCCGTTGAGCGCATTGGACTTACCGGCCACGGTGAAGACGAATGAGGCGGCGGGCGTGGACTTCGAGCTTCCGCGCTAGGTCCGGAAGACCTCTATTTTCAGTGACTTAGGATCGATCACCAGGCCGGTTTCCTGGCGGTAGCGGTCGAGTTTCTGGCGCACGCTGGTGAGGGTTTCGCCCTCGGTCAGGCCTTCGCAGAGGAAGCCATTGATCTCCGGCACACGGGCT
>JAOAPJ010000014.1 GCA_025462805.1 Acidobacteriaceae bacterium | reverse complement strand
TCGCCCCTTCTCGTCGAGATAGCACTGGAATGTGGCTTCTCGAGTCATGCTCATTTATCCAGAGCGTTCCGGCAGCTACTGGGCGTCACCCCTAGCGAGTATCGCCGCCTTGTTCGGAATGGAGAATGCGAGCCGAAGCGCACATTGTGACGCTGTTTCGCTCTGGAGAGCAGACCGTCAGCCGTGCATTGCTGTCCATCCGGTCGGGGGCTGACAACGATAGGTGTCGCCCTCATCTGCCTGGTGTACGTAGTGGCCCCACGCTATCTTGGACAGGAGCCGGAGTCGTGAATACTCGTCCGCTTCGAAATGGACAGCTCCACATGCTAATAAGCCGGTAGCCGCAGCCCACTTCCCACCCGCCGACCACGCTACCCACGAGACTCATTTCAGCAGTGCTCCTAATTTCCCCCAGGTTGACGTACCGTTCAACTCTGGATCAAATTCAACTGTGAAGCCGGCCAACCAACCGGATTCTGGGGGACAGGGTGTCGACTGCTGGTTACGGATAGATGACATCTCGCTGCAGTGAAGCGTCGGGCGTGCTCGCGATGAGCCGCTGGCACTTTGGAGTGCTAAGGGACGGATGACTTCTGCCGCCAGACAACCGGAGAGAGCATGAGCGAAGGGATCAAGCTGCCACGTCGGTCCTTCTTGAAACAAGCGGCCGGTGCGCTAGGTGCGACTACACAGCTGAATAGCTGGCCATCGGTGGCAGCTGCTGAACCGCTCCTGGACGGATCGGTCGAGGAACCGAAAAAGCCCAAGCCGCTAGAAGAGAGGGGTGCTGTCACCTACCCGCGCAGCTTCCGCGGACGCCAACTTCAGATGATCTCGTTCCCGCTCGGTGGGGTGGCGGCCGGCAGCCTGGGGCTGGGCGGTCGTGGGCAACTGCGCGATTGGGAAATCTTCAACCGCCCCAACCAGGGATTCTCTCCAGCATATGCATTTCCGTCCATCTGGGTGCAGTCGGGTGATGGAAAACCAATAGCGCGAGTGCTGGAGGCGCGCATCCTGCCGCCTTACCAGGGCCTAGGTTCGGATAATGCGCCCGGGTTGAGCCGCTTGGAGTCCGCAGTGTTCACGGGCGAGTACCCGCTGGCACATGTCGATTTCGAAGACGTTACTTTGCCGGTCAACGTTCAGCTGGACGCTTTGTCACCCTTCATTCCTCACGATCAAGATGACTCAGGGCTACCAGCAGCGCTGTTACGGTACCGCGTGACTAATCCGCGGTCCACAGCAGCCAAGGTGAGTATCGTCTTCTCGATTGATAACCCGGTGACAGTAGCCGTTCCCTCGCGGAGAGCGCGGCCGGAGCAGGATACGCGGTTGAATCGTTACCAAGAAGACGCAGGCCTTGCGGGACTACTCATGACCAATCCGGGTCTCGCGGCAGAGGACCCGATGTACGGCAGCTTTGCTCTTGCCGCAATTCCGGCCAAGGGCGCCAGCCTTTCGCATTGGCAAGGCTGGCCTAAGGGACGTTGGTGGAATTCGCCGATGCTGTTCTGGGATGCGTTTTCAGCGAATGGCGAACTTGGGGCTCAACCCGAACCGCATAGTACAGTCGGCGCTCTGTGTCAGAAGCGCACGATACTGCCTGGCCAGAGTGACACCTTCACCTTTGTTCTGGCCTGGCATTTTCCTAATCGCACACCCGCGTGGTGTGGATGGACAGCTCCGCAAGGCAAAGAAAGGACAGTGATCGGCAACTACTATGCGACACGCTTCAAGGATGCCTGGGATGCAGCGGAGTACTTGAGCAAGAATCTTGATCGGCTTGAGAGCCGCACGCGCCAGTTTGCCAAGGCTCTGCGTGAGAGCACGATACCCGCTGCAGCTAAGGAAGCAGCGAGTGCCAACCTCTCCACATTGGCTTCGACGACATGCTTCCGCACTGCAGATGGTGAGTTCCACGGATTTGAGGGTAGCAACGATGCCCTGGGCTGCTGCTTTGGCAACTGCACGCACGTGTGGAACTACGAAACGGCAACAGCCTTCTTGTTTCCTTCCTTTGCTCGCTCGCTGCGCAAAGCAGCTTTTGGGTACTCCATGGATGAAGCGGGCGGAATGCGCTTCCGCCAGCTTCTTCCGGATGGCTATGCGCGTTTTGGATTCGCTGCGGCAGACGGGCAGATGGGCCAGATCATGCACGCGTATCTCGACTGGAAGCTGTCCGGCGATGAGGAGTGGTTGCGCTCGATGTGGCCGAGCATCCAGAAAGCCATCGCATTTGCATGGACCCCGGGCGGGTGGGATGCCGGACGCAAGGGCGTGCTGACAGGCGTACAGCACAACACCTACGATGTCGAGTTTTACGGACCCAACCCTATGTGCAGCGGGTGGTATCTTGGTGCGCTGCGTGCGTGCGAAGAGATGGCCAAGGCCCTGGGCGATGCTGCATCTGCCAATCAATACCGAAGCCTATTCGATCAGGGCAGCCTCTGGGTGGACGCAAACTTGTTCAATGGCGATTTCTACATTCAGCAGATCATCGGGTATCCCAAGGACCAGATAGCCCCCAACCTGCGGAGCGATATGGGGCCGGACGAGACGGAGCATCCGGAGTACCAGGTGGGCCAGGGATGCCTGATCGACCAGATGGTCGGACAGTACCTGGCAGAGGTGGCTGATCTAGGCGCACTCCTCTCACCTGTACACGTCCGTTCCACGCTCGCTTCCCTGTACCGCTTTAACTATAAGCGCTCGCTGTCTGATCATGACAACGTGGAGCGGACCTTTGCTCTCAATGATGAGTCGGCCATGGTGATCTGCGATTATGCCGCGTCTCGCCGACCGCGTATTCCCTTTCCTTACTACGCGGAGGTGATGACCGGATTCGAGCATTCCGCCGCGGCGCTGATGATCTACTCCGGCATGGTGAAAGAGGGCTTGGAGTGCATCGGCAACATTCGTTCGCGGTACGACGGGGAGAAACGCAATCCTTGGGACGAAGCCGAATGCGGTCATCATTACGCGCGCGCTATGGCTGCATGGACGAGCGTCGTTGCGCTGAGCGGATTCGTCTATGACGGGGTCAGCGCGTCAGTGGGGATAACCCCGAGAGTACCGCACCGGGAGTTTCGCTGCTTCTGGTCGACGGCCACGGGTTGGGGCACGTTTTCGTATGCACCGTCGGAGAGGGGCGGCACAGTTCTGACGCTGCAAGTCTTGTTCGGCAAACTGCCCGCACGCACCTGTGCGTTTTCGGCTGCCGGTGCTGTCTCGACTGTGCGTATGAACGACAAGCCTGTGACTCATGCGGCAGAGCAGCACGGTGAGCGCTGTCTGGTGCACTTCTCTGCTCCCATCACACTGAATGAGGGCGACGGTCTAGAGATCGCCGTTGAAGTATGACAGGCGACGCCGTTGCGCCGATCCCTTGGATCGTCCTGGTGGGCGGTTTCCTAGGTGCGGGGAAAACGACCCTGATCCTTGCTGCGGCGCGCGAATTGGAACGGCTTGGCCAACGCTCCGCTGTCATTCTCAATGACCAGGGATCCGCATTGGTGGATACGCAACTTACAGCTCGGCACGGGATGCACTCTGGAGAAGTGACAGGCGGGTGCTTCTGCTGCAAGTTTTCCGACTTAATCGAAGTCGCCGAGAAACTTCGCGCACACTCCCC